>DATDSS010000196.1:0-7155 GCA_035291245.1 Alphaproteobacteria bacterium
AGTCTTTTTAAAAAATCTTAACTCATACCCCGAATACCCCGAAAATTATGACCAATTTGTCAAAAATATTTTATTTTTAAAGAAAATAGTGAAAAAAGAAAAAATTGAGTTGATAATTTCTCTACTCTCAGGTAACAAATAAAGGATAAGTCAAAATATGCGGGCGTGGTGAAACTGGCAGACACGCAAGATTTAGGTTCTTGTGACGCAAGTCGTGGGGGTTCAAGTCCCTTCGCCCGCACCACCTAAAATGAGATTAAGGATTAAATTTCACTATGAAGTTCGAAAAAACACAATCTGAAGGCTTAAATCACGCCTATACCATTACTGTTCCTTTTGAGAGTATTAATCAAAAAAAAGAACAAAAGCTTGTAAAAATTTCTAAAACTGCAAAGATGGATGGTTTTAGGCCTGGCAAGGTTCCAATGAAAGTATTGGAGCAACGTTACGCAGGTTCTGTCATCTCTGAAATCATAGAAGATACAATTGACGAAAAAATCAAATCGATTATGACTGAAAACAGCATTAAAGCAGCCTCCAGGCCAAAAGCTGATATTGTTTCTTTCGAAGAAGGCCAAGACTTGGTTTTCAGTTTTTCAGTTGAAAGCATGCCAGTTGTTGATGTTAAAGATTTCTCCTCAATTAATCTTGTAAAGCCTATTTTGAAAGCTCAAGATAAAAAAGTTGAAGAAAAATTAGAAGATCTTCGCGCTCGTAATAATGTTTACCAAGACAGCAAAAAAGCAGCAAAAGACGAAGACCGCGTTCAGTTTTCTCTTGAGACAAGCTATAGCAGCGGCGCTAAAATTAAAGATCTTTCAAGTGAAAAAATTGATTTTGTCATTGGTAAAACCTTCGTCATCAAAGAAATTTCCGATGCCCTCAAAGGTGCAAAAGCTGGCGATGAAATTGCCTTAAAAGATGTTGTGTTGACTGATTTAAATGATAAAAAATACAAAGGCAAAAAAGTAGACATTAACATTGTTGTCCTTTGTGTAGAAGAGCCAAAAGAAGCAACCCTAGACGACACCCTTGCAACGACTCTTGGCTATGAAAATCTTGAAGCCATGAAAAAAGAAGTTCAAGCAGAAGTTCAAGGCGAGTTAGATATGTATGCAAGACTTTATGTAAAACGTTTCTTGCTTGATAATTTGTCTGATTCTTATACTTTTGACGTGCCTTCATCAATGGTAGATCAAGAGTTTGAGTCCATTTGGAAAAAACTCCAAGAAGAGATGAAAGCTGCTAAGGAAAGCGGTGAAGATTCTGAAGAGCTTAATAAATCTGAAGATGAGCTTAAAGCTGAATATAAAAATATTGCAGCGCGTCGTGTTCGTTTAGGGCTATTAATCTCTGAAATTGCTAAGGCTAACAGTCTTTCTTTGACAAAAGAAGAAGTTTCCAAAGCAGCTTGGAGAGAGGCTATGCGCTTTGGCCAGATGTTTAGGCAAGCATATGATTATATCATGAAAAATAGAAATGCTCTTGAAGCAGCAGCAGCTCCTGCATTAGAAGATAAAGTTATCGACTTTATTTTAGAGCAGGTTAAACTAGAAGAAAAAGATATGAGCTTTGATGAGTTTAAAAAGCTTGCAGATGGCGTCATTCCTGTTGATTTCTCTGAGGAAGAGGCTAAAAGCGCTTAAAACTTTCATCAATACTTCATTTGAAAAGTGTAAGCAAGGAAGGAATGTTTATGAATTATCTTGAAAAAGCCGGACTCTTAGTCCCAATGGTTGTTGAACAAAGCGCAAGAGGAGAGAGGTCTTTTGACATCTACTCTAGACTTTTACGCGAAAGAATAGTTTTTGTAACGGGTACTGTTCAAGATGACATGGCAAGCCTTATATGTGCTCAGCTTTTATTTTTAGAAGCTGAGAACCCCAAAAAAGATATAACGCTTTATATCAATTCACCTGGAGGAATCGTAACCTCTGGGCTTTCTATTTTAGATACGATGAATTATATCCGTTGTGATGTTGCGACCTTGTGCCTTGGTCAGGCGTGTTCTATGGGATCTTTATTATTAACAGCTGGAACTAAGGGGAAGCGTTTTGCTCTTCCAAACTCTCGTATTATGGTTCATCAACCATCGGGAGGGGCTCAAGGTCAAGCGTCTGATATCGAAATTCAAGCCAAAGAAATTTTGAAGCTTCGTCAACGACTTAATGAAATCTATGTTTCTTGCACAGGTCAAACAATTGAACAAATTGAAACAGCCCTTGAAAGAGATCGTTTTATGTCTCCTGAAGAAGCTTTGGAGTTTGGCTTAATCGACCGCGTCATTGAAACAAGACCAGCTTCAGAAAAAGAAGAAGTAGCGTAAAAAAAATTATAAAAAGACGTGTTTTTTAACGATTTATTCATAAAAACACGTCAAACTCTAATTAATACTAACAAAGATGACTAGTGTTTACGATCAATATGACGTATAAGATTGACACAGACATCTAGTTTCTTGTTTTCGAGGTGACCTAATGAGTAAATCAAACAGTGGAGATACAAAAAACACGCTCTATTGTTCCTTTTGCGGCAAAAGTCAGCATGAGGTGCGTAAATTAATAGCAGGACCTACGGTCTTTATTTGTGATGAGTGTGTTGAGCTTTGTACTGATATCATTCGCGAGGAAACTCGTCATGCCTTAAGTAAGTCCTCTGAAGGTGTTCCCTCTCCTCAAGAAATCTTTTCTGTTTTGGACGAGTATGTAATTGGCCAAGCGCACGCTAAAAAAATATTATCTGTGGCTGTGCACAACCATTACAAGCGTCTTTATAACAATCCTAAGGCATCTGAAATTGAGATTGCAAAGTCTAACATTATGCTTGTTGGTCCAACTGGTAGTGGTAAGACGCTTCTTGCTCAGACCTTAGCCCGTATTTTAGATGTCCCCTTTACCATGGCCGATGCCACGACCTTAACTGAGGCAGGATACGTGGGTGAAGACGTTGAAAACATCATTTTAAAACTTCTGCAAGCTGCTGATTACAACGTTGAAAAAGCCCAGCGTGGTATCGTCTATATTGACGAAGTGGATAAAATTTCCAGAAAGTCTGACAATCCTTCTATTACACGCGACGTTTCTGGTGAAGGTGTGCAACAAGCGCTTTTAAAAATTATGGAAGGAACGGTTGCCTCTGTCCCACCGCAAGGCGGAAGAAAGCATCCTCAGCAAGAATTCTTACAAGTTGATACAACAAACATTCTTTTTATCTGTGGTGGAGCGTTCTCTGGTCTTGACAAGATTATAGCTTCTCGCGGAAAAGGTGTTGGTATTGGCTTTGGCGCTGATGTAAGAGATGTTGAAGAAAGAACAACTGGAGATGTTTTAAAGGATTTAGAGCCAGAAGACCTTTTGAAGTTTGGTTTAATCCCAGAATTTATCGGTCGTCTTCCTGTTCTTGCAACGCTTCATGATCTAAGTGAAGAAGCCCTTGTGGATATTTTAATAAAGCCAAAAAATGCTCTTGTAAAGCAATATAGTCGCTTGTTTGAAATGGACGACGTGAAGCTGTCCTTTACAGAAGATTCTTTAAAAGCAATTGCTAAAAAAGCCATTGGCAGAAAAACTGGTGCCAGAGGATTACGTGCGATCATGGAATCTATTTTACTAGATACCATGTTTGATCTTCCCTCTTATAAAAATGTCGAAGAAATTATCATTAGTAAAGAAGTGGTTGAAACTAAAACTGCCCCTATGCTTATGTATTCGTCAGCGGACACTGAAAAAACCTCTAATTCTGCTTAAGACTATTTTCTATTAAACGTTATTATTTATCCCTGCTCTGATGAACAGGGATTTTTTTATATAGGGGAGCGTGCTGTGAGCTATTAAAAAAATCACAAAAACCTCTGTGCTTTAAAAAGCTCTCTTTTACACCAATTCGCATAGAATTTTTCATGCGTAGGCCCTGAACCTTTTATTCTTCCCCCTAGACTTTTAAAGGATAAATATGCCATCTTAATAGACTACTATTTATGATCTTTTAATATTTGAGTGAATGACGATGAAGCAATCCCGACTCCAGGTGCGTCCCCCGCACGTTAATGTAATGGTTAAAGCCTGCGAACTAGCAGGAAGGTCCTTAATTCGAGACTTTAATGAGGTTGAGCATTTACGCGTGTCTAGAAAATCTCCTGGCGACTTTGTTTGTGTTGCTGACTCTAGATCTGAAAAAATCATCATGGAAGAGCTTTCAAAAGCGCGCCCTGAATATGGCATCATTAGCGAAGAATCTGGCGTTATGGATGCTGAAGAGGGATGCGACTATACGTGGATTATTGACCCACTTGATGGGACAACAAATTTCTTACATGGTCTTTCTCACTTTTGTGTCACGGTTGCTCTTAAAAAAGGAGACGAAATTGTCTCTGGTGTGATTTATGACCCTATTAAAGATGAGCTCTTTTGGGCAGAAAAAGGAATGGGTGCATACCTTAATCAAGGTCGCATTCGGGTCTCTCAAAGAAAAAGCTTAGAGCTTAGCTTGCTTGCAACAGGTATTCCTTTTGGTCAGCAGGGCAACAAAGTTAGATTTTTGAAAAATCTAGCATCTGTTATGCCACTTGTGTCAGGAGTGCGTCGTTTTGGCGTTGCTGCACTTGATTTAGCGTACGTGGCGTGTGGCCGTTTTGATGCCTATTTCGAAGAAGACATTAAAATTTGGGATATTGCTGCAGGTGTGCTACTTGTAAAAGAAGCAGGAGGTATGGTTAGCGAGTTTAACGGAGGAAAAGACATCTTAAAATGCGAGACTGTCTTAGCATCCAACGTCGACTTAAGCGCACCTTTAAAACACTTATTTTCTTAAAATTAAAGTATCCATGGTTCAAAAATCTCTAAAAAGTATCTTGGAAAGTATAACAGATAGCTTTAAAAATTCCCCTTTACTTTGGGGGTTTATGTTTTTAATCCTTATATTGTATTTTTTTATGCTGGGGGATAGACCTCTTGCAACCCCTGATGAAGGGCGGTATGTAGAAATTCCAAGAGAAATGATCGCGAGTGGGGATTTTATAACCCCTCGTTTAAATGGGCTTAAATATTTTGAAAAGCCAGTCCTTTTTTATTGGATGCAAACGCTTATCTTAAGCTTAACTAACGGCATTCAAGAAGGCATGCTTAGGCTTTGGCCCTGTTTGAGTGCACTTTTTTTTGCCCTTGGATTTTTTAAGTTTTTAAAAAAAGAAGAAAATGAAACTATTGCCTTTGGCGCAGTGGCTGTTTTACTTACGACACCTGTTTATTTTTGGCTGTCTAGAACTATTATTTTGGATATGGTCTTTAGTGTTTTTGTGAGTGCGTCCTTACTATTTTTTTATAAAGGACTAAAAGATCTTGAAAAAAGGAAACCTTATTTTTATGCCTTTACAGCTTTTTTAAGTTTAGCAGTTCTTACAAAAGGTATAGCAGCGCTTGCTTTAATAGGGCCTATTATAATAGCTTATCTTACCGTTACAAAAGAGTGGAAAAGTTTAAAACCGTTGTATCTTCCAACGAATCTTTTACTTTTTTTAGCTATTACCGCGCCGTGGCATATACTTGTAAGCCTTAAGAATCCAGATTTTGCCTATAAATATTTTATTTTTGAGCATTTTTTACGTTACTCTACAACGGTTCATGGACGCTATCAGCCTATGTGGTTTTTTATTCCCATTTTGATTGCAGGGCTCTTCATATGGGTAGGGTTACTTCCACAAGCTTTAAACGGATTAAAAGAAAAGATCAAAGAACCTTTGGTGTTATTTTGCGCCATTTGGTTTTTGTGGGTGATGTTTTTCTTTTCGCTGTCTTCTTCAAAGCTTATCCCCTATATTTTACCAGCTTTCCCTCCGGTTGCGTATCTGCTTGCCAAAGGCTTGGGCGAGGAGATTCAAAAGCAAGATAAGCTTAATAAAATATTTCCTTTTATTTGGCTTGTTGTATTGGCAAGTATTGGAGCTACAGCCTATTTTTATCCTCAAAAATTTAAAATAAGGCAAGAACTTTTACCCTATATAAGCGATATAACCCAATTTTTGCTTGTGGCTGCTGCTTGTATTTGGATTGTAAGCTCTTTAAAGAAATGGCTTGCTGTTACAACTCTTTTAAGTATGCTTTGTCTTGCAACTTTAACGCCAAGTGTTATTTTTATCCAAAAAAGCACAACCAAACATTTTGCAGAGACCATAAAAACCTTACAGATGAGTGAGGAGCTTTATTTAAAAGCAGAAATTCCAACCAAAACCACTATTCAAAAAATCCCCCTTCAAAAAGCTTTGGACAAAATAAAGGATTACAAAGTTGGATGCTATGGGACGTATTTTCAAGATCTGCCCGTGTATTTAGGAAAAACTATTTACGTTGTGGAATACACCGGTGAATTAGAGTTTGGTTTGGAAAATCATGAAGAAGTACCAAGCTGGATGGTAAACACTCTTGAATGGAGAGATATTTGGAAAAAGCCAGAAAGGTTTTATCTCGTTCTTAGAAAAACAGAGCTTGAAACGTTAATGAACTTGTATCAAGAGCTTGTGGTTTATAACTTAGGCGAAATGGATGATTTAATCATGGTTACGAATTTACAGCCTATCACTGGTCTTAATCAATAGCTGATAGTTCCTCAGCTTACCACCTCACATAAATTATTAATTCCCCCAAGGGAGAGGTTTGGAGTGTCAAGCTGAGAGCGCTCATTTTGGGGGCTTATTGGGAAAAATGTATATGCATGGGGGAAGTTCCATGCGGGGGGCGAGAATGAACGGGGAGAGCAAAAAGACAAACGAGGGGCGAGGACAATGCATAGGGGTAAATGCGTAGGGGTAAATGAGGAGCGAGAACGAACGGGGTGAGGATGCATGGGGGATTATAAAGATAAACGAGGGGGAAATGCACAGTGGTGAAATACACTGGCGGATTACGAAAAATGAACGGGGAAATAAAAAGACAAACTAGAAGAGCAAAAATACCCTGTCCCCTTAACCACTCATTAACCATTCTTATAGTAAAGTCGTAAGTGGCGGTGAGGAAGACTGGCTATTGGTCAGTCCTTGACAAGCTCTTGGGGTGAGATTTATTAATACTATTTTAAAAGTTGATCACTTTTAAGACTTTATTAGTAAATTGAGCTTAAAACAATAATAAATAACGAAAAAGCAACTCTTAAAGGTGAGATTTT
>DATDSS010000197.1:0-4887 GCA_035291245.1 Alphaproteobacteria bacterium
TATTTTTTATATCTTCAAGTGTTATTTTTTTACCCCAATTTACAACTGCTGCAATAAATTTATCACGAGTATTTTCATCGATTTGTTCAGATAACTTTATGATATAATCAATAGTGTCTGGAGTTACTTCTTCCAGATCAAATTGAGAAAAAGATACTTTTTTTGAGGATGTTTCCCTATCAATATTAATATCCCTATTGGATGAAAATGCTAATGATGACGCAGCACAAAGAAATAAAACTGGTGTTATAATGTTTTTAATAGTCATATAAATGCCCTTATAAAATTAAAAGTTATTCAAAATAATTTAAATAATCACTGTTGCTAAGTTATATAATCAGGTTTTGGAATATTTCAATATTTTTTTAAAAGACCATAAAAAACTGTACTCGTATAGCGTTAATGCTTAATAGGGGTTTTTTTAGACTTTTGCGCTTCATGTATTTGAGGAAGAGGTGGAAGAATAGATGGTTTAGCAACACTTCTGATCAGAGTTATGCTAATGCGCCTGTTTTGGGCTGAAAATGGGTTGTCTGTTATTAAAGGTTCTTTTGCCTCTTTTCCAATCACCTCTGTAAAGCGTTCTTCTTCAACGCCATTATTGACAATCTCTCGTCTACTTGCGTTGGCTCGATCAGTTGATAATTCCCAATTTCCATAGTTTTTAGTGTTTGTATATGGGGCTGCATCGGTGTGACCAGAAATAGAAAGTCTATTTGGAACTTGCTTGATAACATCTGCAACTTGTTTTAGTAACTTTTGTGTTGTGCTGTACATGCGACTGCTGCCACTTGGAAACATTGATTGGTTGTCTTGGTCTACTAGTTGAATGCGAAGGCCTTCTTTTGTTTCTTCGATAATGATATTTTTCGCAAGTTCTTGTAATTCTTCATCCTTTTTTAAGGCCTCTTCTATTTCATTTTTTATGGCTTTAAGCTTTCTTTCTTCGGCTTCTTGTTGTGCTTTGAGTTGTTCGTCTTTTTCGTGATCGATTTCTTCTTCTAAAGAGGTGGATTGAGCTTCCTTGACATCACTTTCTTTTGGTGTTTCCATGGGCTTATTAGGGTTTTGAGAATTTCCATCGTACTTGCTTGAATCTGTTTTTTCACCCCCTGCACCTTTTTGTTTCATGCTCATTGGTTTTATAGAAGAAGGGCTAGAGCTTGAGTCTAGGGTTGATTGCTTAGACCTAACAGACGTTCCTCCCATAACGCCCTTGCTGCCACCATTTTGGCTTCCAACGGAGATAGGATCAAAATAGTTAGCTATGCCAAGCTTTTGCTCTTCTGTGGTTGCATTAATAAGCCACATAAGAAGAAAAAATGCCATCATCGCTGTCACAAAGTCAGCATAGGCGATTTTCCAAGCGCCACCGTGATGACCGTGTCCGCCTTTTTTTACTTTCTTGATGATGATAGGGCGTTGATCCTTCATGGCTTAGCTTAAGGCCTCCTTAAAAGGTGGGAACTTCTTGCAAAGCTTGTTCCAATTCATAAAAATTAGGCCTGAAATCGGACTCAATAGACTTTCTTGCAAACTCTATGGCAATAGCTGGGGCGTAACCGTTCATATAAGCTAAAATTCCAGCTTTAATACATAAAAAATATTTATGCTCTGATTCAAAAATATTTGTAAGCATAGCTGCAATTGGCCCTACCATGCCATAAGACATTAAAATACCCAAAAATGTTCCAACAAGCGCTGCGCCAATCATACGCCCTAAGATTTCAGGCGGTTGGCTAATAGCCCCCATAGTGTTAATAACTCCCATGACAGCCGCAACAATTCCAAGCGCAGGAAGACCATCAGCCATCGTTTGAATAGCAGACGCGACATTATGATGTTCATGATGCAAAACGTCTAGTTCTTCGTCCATTAGATCGGACATTTGGTGTGGATTATCAGATCCCATGGTTAGCATGCGCATATAGTCACAAAAGAACACAACGGCATGATGATGACCCATAAATTTTGGAAAGGACTTAAAAACGGCACTCTCTTCGGGTTTTTCTATGTGAGCTTCCAAAGCTAAGGCGCCTTTCATCTTTGCCAGCTTAAAAACGCAAAAAAGCATTGTTAAAAGCTCTAAATAGTCTTCTTTTTTTAAATTCCCTCCTTTAAAGGCAACGCCAAAAGCCGCTGGTACGTGAGATAAAATCTCTTTAGGATTTGAAATGATAAAAGCCCCAATAGCAGCTCCACCAATTGTTATTAACTCAAAAGGTTGCCATAAAACAGCCAAACTTCCGCCGTGCAACACAAAGGGAACAACAACGCAAGCTAAAACTATGACAAGACCAATTATTAAGATCATTAGGCTTTTAAAAAGACAGCAAGGATTCTTCTATTTTCTAAAATAACGCAAACTAGTTAAGAATTCTTTAAGCAGCCCTGACTAAGATGCACTTTCTTCTTTTCCACTTCTTAAGAAATGAGCTATAGATGAAAGCAAGCTTTTACAGAGGGTTTTTGGAGATTTTTATGAAAGATATCATTTCTATCAGAGGTGCTAGGGAGCATAATTTAAAAAATGTAAACGTAGATTTACCTCGTAATAAGTTGGTCGTCATCACAGGCCTTAGTGGTTCTGGCAAATCCTCCCTTGCTTTTGATACGCTTTATGCAGAAGGACAACGCCGCTATGTGGAAAGCTTATCTTCCTATGCAAGACAGTTTTTGGAACTCATGCAAAAACCGGACGTCGATTCCATTGAAGGTCTAAGCCCTGCTATTTCTATTGAACAAAAAACGACCTCTAAAAACCCAAGATCAACCGTAGGAACGATTACTGAAATTTATGACTATTTAAGGTTACTTTTTGCAAGAATTGGCGTGCCCCATTCTCCTGCAACTGGTCTTCCTATTACAGCTCAAACAGTAAGCCAAATGGTGGATAAGCTTTTAACCTTTCCAGAAAAAACAAGGTTTTTACTGTGCGCTCCTTTAGTAAGAGGGCGTAAGGGAGAATACAAAAAAGAGCTAGAAGATCTTAAGAAAAAAGGGTTCCAACGTGTTAAAATTGATGGGAAAATTTATGAACTAGATGAAGTACCTGCTTTAAAAAAGAGCATCAAGCATGATATCAGTGTAATTGTTGACCGTGTGGTTATCCAAGAAGGCCTAGCAACGCGTCTTGCGGATTCTATTGAAACGGCCCTTACTTTAAGTGAGGGACTCTTAGAAGTGGAAGATGCCACAACCCATGAAACTTTTTTATTGTCTTCTAAGTTTTGTTGTCCAGAGTCTGGTTTTACGCTAAGTGAAGTGGAACCTAGGCTTTTTTCCTTTAACAGCCCCCAAGGAGCGTGTCCTTCTTGTGATGGTCTTGGTATAAAAATTGAATTTGACAAAGACTTAGTGGTACCAAATCCAAGGCTTTCCATTAGAGACGGCGCTATTCTTCCTTGGTCAGGTGTTGAAAACGCTAAACGCTTTCATATGTATGACTATTATATGCAAGTTTTAGATTCTATTGCGCGTCACTTTAAAGTCTCAACCACTACACCTTTTGAAGACCTGCCTTTAAAAGTACAAGAAGTTATCTTAAACGGATCAGGAACGGATGAGATTTCTTTAAGCTTTGAAGACAGCTTTGGAAAAAAACAAACCGTTAAAAAAGTCTTTGAAGGGGTCCTACCCCATCTTGAAAGGCGCTATAGAGATACCGACAGCGACTGGGTAAGAGAAGACTTAAGCCGTTTCCAACGAGCCCATGCGTGCCAAAGTTGCACTGGTTATCGCTTAAAACCAGAAGCCCTTTGTGTTAAAATTAATACGCGCCACATTGGTGAAATCACAAGCCTTTCAATCGAAGAAGCCGTTAAGTGGTTCGATGACCTTTCCTTAAGTGCAAAAGATCAAGAAATCGCAAGCCGTATTTTAAAAGAGCTCAAAGAGCGCTTGTTTTTCCTAAAAAATGTAGGTTTATCGTATTTAACCCTTAGTCGTTCATCTGGGACGTTGTCTGGCGGGGAATCCCAGCGCATTCGTCTAGCCTCTCAAATTGGATCGGGGCTTACAGGTGTTTTATATGTCTTAGACGAGCCATCGATTGGTCTTCATCAACGTGATAACGACAGGCTGTTAAAAACACTCACCCGCCTTAGAGATCTTGGCAATACAGTTATTGTGGTAGAGCACGACGAGGATGCCATCAGACTTGCCGACTTTTTAGTGGACATGGGGCCAGGAGCAGGACGAAAGGGTGGAGAAATCGTAGCCCTTGGCACGCCTGAGGAAGTCATGAAAAACCCATTGAGCTTAACGGGTAGTTATTTGACTGGAAAAAGATCTATTGAGGTGCCCAAAACCAGAAGACAAGGACATGGGGCTTACCTGACTCTTAAAGGCGCAAAAGTTAACAACCTTAAAAATGTAACGGTGGACTTTCCTTTGGGAAAATTCATAGCAGTGACTGGTGTTTCAGGTGGTGGTAAATCATCACTGGTGATTGAAACTCTTTACAAGTCATTAGCACGCCACTTTTTTGATAGTAGAGATTTACCAGGAGCACATGACAGCCTTGAGGGCTTAGAGTTTATCGATAAAGTTATCGATATTGACCAATCCCCTATTGGAAGAACACCCAGATCTAATCCAGCAACGTACATCGGGTGTTTTACCAACATACGAGAGTGGTTTTCTAATCTTCCAGAAGCCAAAGCCAGAGGTTACCTCCCGGGGCGTTTTTCTTTTAACGTGAAAGGCGGGCGCTGTGAAGCTTGTCAAGGGGATGGCTTAATTAAAATTGAAATGCACTTTTTACCAGATGTGTATGTTCAATGTGACCAATGCCATGGTAAGCGCTATAACAGAGAAACTCTAGATATCCACTATAAAGGAAAATCTATTGCAGATGTCTTAGATATGACGGTGGATGAAGCAAGC
>DATDSS010000198.1:0-4044 GCA_035291245.1 Alphaproteobacteria bacterium
GTCCATATTTTTCGTTAATTTCTAAAATCTTAAAAGCAGCTCTTGATCTGTACCCCTCCTTTTTTGCTTTTTCAACAAAAGGGTCGTTAAGCTGCCTTAAAAGCCATCTTCTGGAAGATTCCGTTTTTGGCTTTTTGGCAAGTTTTGTTTTAAGACGTGTAAAGCTTTGTGTCATTGTCAATCTCTTGAAGTAAGTCAATTAAAATCCCCTCACGTACGCCTCTATCAGCCACACGCAAGCGATTCAATCTCCACACATCACATATTCCTTCTAAGATAGCAATACCAATAATCACAAGTTCAGACCTACCGGGGCCTATGCAGGGATGTTCTAAGCGTTCTTGTATACTCATATTTCTGACTGTATGGCTAACGGATCTGATATCTCTGAAGGATAGATACATGCCATCAATGAACCTTCTGTCATAGCGCTCTAAATTATGTTGGATAGCAGCAAGCGTGGTTACTGTGCCAGACGTTCCAACCATTTGAACTTTTCGTCTGAAAATCCATCTAGGAATTCTATTTCGTCTTGAAAAATCAAATAACGCATTATGAACGTCTTGTCTAACTTCTCTATAAACACTTTGAAAGGATTTTGACATGTTGTCTTGTTCACTATTGGTTACAACCCCAAAAGGAATAGAAATCCAATCAATTACATCAAAATCATCCAAAGACCTATATGGTAGCGTCCATTGTTCTTTAAAAGGGGAATAGGATCTGTTTTTAAGGCGAATCCACATGACTTCTGTACTGCCACCTCCAATATCAAAGGCGATCGCAAAAGGAAATCTGTTGTCCATAATTCCAGAACATCCAGACAGTGCAAGCCTGGCTTCTTCTTGCTGGGGGATGATTTCCAGTTTAAGTTTTAAATCTTTTTCAATTCTATCTAAAAAATCTTGGGAATTAGAAGCAAGCCTGCAAGCTTCAGTCGTCACAGCTCTAAATTTTACAACGCGGTGATCTAAAATTTTATCACGACAGATACTAAGAGCTTCGTATGCTCTGTCCATAGCTTCTTGGGATAAAACACCTGATTTAACAATGCCTTCTCCAAGACGAACGACCTTAGAATAAGCATCAACTATACGAAAAACCTTGTTTTCAGCTCTCGCTACAAGAAGTCTGCACGAGTTCGTTCCCAAATCAATAGCCGCAATAAGCGGCCCTTTTTGGTCACTATCAGTAGTAGGAGCAGCAGGATAAGTAGACAGTGTAATCATGTTATTAGTTTTTAGTTTCCTTATTTATAGTTGTAGCTCGTTTTTTTCACTTCTCAAAGCAAGATCGTTATGTTACCAAAGAAGTAAGGTTGATTTGTACAAAAATTAGCCTTTTCTTTGTTATTTTTAATAGTGGGGGATAGTTTAGCGGTAGAACTCCCGGCTCTGGACCGGGCAACCTTGGTTCGAATCCAAGTCCCCCAGCCACTTAGATGTTTGTTAGATGATTTTACTGTTCACTTTTTTAAGTTCTTTTGTTGCAACTTATTTTTTGACTAAAAGCAAAATATTAGATGTACCTGTTCACAGATCAAGCCACAAAAATCCAACCCCAAGGGTAGGGGGAATTGCCCTTTTGATTGGTTTTTTTGTATACTTTCTTTTAAGTTTAAAAAGTTTTTCTTTTGATCTTAAAACAATTTTTACGTTAATAGCCCTTCTAAGTGTTGCAGGGGTTGGTTTAATTGATGACGTTTTAAAAGGGGTTAGCTATAAAATACGTTTAGCTGTACAAGTGTTTAGTGCTTGTCTCTTAATAGCGTCGTTTGGCCCGATTCCCTTTTTAAAAGAGACACTGATTTCTTTTGCAGGAGAGCTTTCCACCTTTTATATAACAAGTTTTTTTACAGTAGTTTTAATAGTCTTTCAAATAAATGCCTTAAATTTTTGTGATGGATTTAACGGTCAACTAGCTGGCTCTTTATTAGTGGCGTGCTTAGGGCTTCACTTTAATGATCTTAACCCTTTAGGTATGGTTGACGCCCTATCCTTAAGTCTTTTAGGCTTTTTGTGTTTTAATGTTTTTGGAAAGATTTTTTTAGGAGATGTGGGAAGTACGTTTTTAGGGATATTTTTTGCTACTATAACACTTTACGGTGCGCAAATTTCCTCTACGCCCGTTAGAACGTGGTTTGGTCTTAATGCTATTTTAGCTTTTTTATGGGCAGATGTGGTTTTAACGCTTTTTAAAAGACTTTTAATAAAAGCTAGGATGACTGATCCAAGGCGAGATTATTTATCCCATATTTTAAATTTAAAAGGCTTAAGGCACAGGCATATAGCCTTGATTTATAGTGGGATGACGCTTATGTGCGCCATAAGCCTAATCGATGTTATTAAAGACGATGCTTCTTTTTGGAAGTGGGTTTTTAGTTTTTGCCTGATTTTTTTAAGTTTTAGTGGTTACGTCTATAAAAGCGCCCTTGATAAAAATATTAATATTTAAAAATAGGGAATTAATTAAACTTTAACTTTTTTTACCTACTCTAAAATCATAATAACTGCAAAAGGTTTTTGGAAAATGTTAAAAGAACTCTCTGCTGCACAGATTGTTAGATTCCTATTAGGAGGCGTTGTCCTTGGAGTTATTCTCTACTTTTATGCACCTAGAGTATTTTTTAACTATAGCACTTCTGCAGTTTTAACGGCTCGACTTATTCCAATTAAAACACCACTTCCTGGAATTATTGACCCTGGTCTTTTTAATATTGGCACCGAAATAGAGCAAAATGATCAACTTTTTAGTATTACAAACCCAAACTTAGATCGTTCTGAGCTTGAACTATTGGGTATAGAAAAAAATGGTCTTTTAAAGGCAATTGAAACAGGAAAACGTGAAATTTCTGAATTAGAGGCTTTAAAAGAAAAATTGGAACAAAGTACTGAAAAATATAGGAAATCTCTGTCAGACAGAACAGCTTTGGAACTTGAAATCTCGAAACAAAAAATAAGTCAGGCAAAAGCCGACAGAGATGAAAGCTCTAATCTTTTGGCTCGAAAAAGTAAGCTTCTTAAAAAAGGATTTTCCTCTGTTCAAGATTCTGAAAAGGCTCAGTTTTCTTTTCAAAAATATAACGACTATGTAACTCAACTAGAGTTTGAAACAAAAAAATACCAATTACAAATAGAGCATCTTAATAAAGATGTCTTTATAAACACAGATGGTAGATCTGATATTCCTTTCCAAGAGCAAAAGCTTTATGACATTCAAATGAAAATTATAGACATAAAAAAAAATATAGAGGAATCTACGCATCGTATTGAAGACCTTGAACAAGCAATAAAAACGAAGGGGAACTTATTGGACCGATTAGAAAAGGCAACTGTTGGTTCTCCTGTAAAGGGCGCTATTTGGAGGGTTTATAGCTCTGTTGGAAATTTTGAAGATAAAAATAATATCATTATGGATGTGCTTGATTGCAGCCACATGTTTATGAGTGCAACCATTGGGTCTAAAATGTTTGAGCGTCTAAAAGTTGGTCAAAAAGCTTTTATTTACTTAAGTGGTGCAGAAAAAGAAATCGTTGGCGAGATTGCCTATCTAAGGGGAGGCTCCCTTGATCCAAAATCCACAGATATGATGATTGCAAGAAACTCTATCAACCGCGAAAACGAGATGGAAGTTTTAATAAAAATTGACACCTCACAGCTAGACGCCTTTAAAGGGGATTTTTGTGATGTCGGACGAGTTGGTGATGTACACTTTTAAAATCGGAAAAAACTATGATATTCAATGATTTTCTTGTTTATGTGCCGATTATAACGATCATTATTTTCTTTACTCTTATTATTCCTTTTTTAAATGAGAGATCTCAAACAACTCGTATTGCTTTAAGCGTTCTGATTGGATTAGTTTTTATCAGATACATGGAATGGCGATTTTTTTCCACTGTCCTTCCCGTGAATTATCATACGGTTCGAGGAAAGTGGGTGTGGTTTTGTTTTATTTTAGAATTTATTGGGTGGCTAGAAAATTGTATCTTCCACTTACTTCTTATTAAAAAAAGGAACAATTCTAAACAGGCTGATCATCTTG
>DATDSS010000199.1:0-6083 GCA_035291245.1 Alphaproteobacteria bacterium
TCGAGCTTTTGTAAAACGCGAATGATCTTTTTAAGCTCGTCTAAAAGTTGCGGCTTATTAGGAAGTCTACCTGCTGTATCAATAAAAAGTGTCTCAAGTTTTTTGTCAGATGCTTTTTGCAAAGCCTCAAAAGCAACAGAAGCTGAATCACTACTTGTTCCTTGAAAAAAAGGAACGTTTAAACGAGTTGCCCATTTTTCCAATTGCTCTGTAGCAGCCGCCCTAAACGTATCACAAGCTGCAATTCCAACTGTTTTGCCTTGATTTAAAAGTTGATGGGCCATCTTTGCAATAGAGGTTGTTTTTCCAGCACCATTAACTCCAAAAAATAAATAAACATAAGGCGAAGTTTGTTCATCGGGCATAAAATCTTTTGCAAAGGGCTCAAGTTTTTTTGAAAGCTCTTTGGCTAAAAATACCCTTACATCATATTCAGTTGGTTTTGATTCAAAGGTGTGTTTTTTTAAAGCATCAATTAACTCAGCAGCCCCTCTAACGCCAAGGTCACTCATGATCAAGACTTCTTCAAGCTCCTCCAAAAGCTCTTTTGAAAATAAACGTCCCTGAAAAAGCGTCTTGATATTATCGCTAAGCTTAGAAGAGCTTTTTTTTAAGCCCTCTTTAAGGCGACTCCAAAAAGTTTGTTTTGTCACATTGTTTATTTTTTAGTATTTATTTTTTTTATTTAACCTGAGTTTTAAGGAAGTGTGCAAGTTTTTTTAAAATTAATCTTATGTCTTAATAGGTATCTACAACTAAGATGTAACGTTATCTCTTATAAAATTTAACACGACGAAGCGCAAATTTTTAACGTTTGAGTTTTTTGTAGCAGAGCAGGAAAATAAAAAAAGCCGCTTTTAAGCGGCTGTAACGGCTTCTTGTCCTTTTATGTCTTTATGTAAATAGATAAGAAGGGGAGCTGCTAAGAATATAGACGAAAAAGATCCAATCATAATACCAAACAAAATAGGTAAGCTAAAAGATGAGATCACCTGGCCGCCAAAAAGATACAAACAAAACAGAGCTATCAGGGTTGTGGTTGCTGTTAACATCGTACGACTGAATGTCTCATTCAAGCTTTTATTAATCACCTCTTTAATGCTGAGCTTTTTAAATTTGCTTAAGTTCTCTCTAATCCTATCGAAAATAACGATGGTGTCGTTAATTGAGTACCCAGCTGTGATCAAAATGGCAATAATAGACGTTTCATTAAACTCTAAGGAAAATAGTGTAAAAAGGCTCATAATCGCCACACAGTCGTGAAGAAGGGCAGCAACGGCACACACTGCAAACTGCCACTCAAAACGAAAAGCAATATAAATCAGCATCGCAGAAATTGCATAAAAAATCGCGTAAAGAGCATTTTGAATCAGCTCTGAGCCAACTTTTGGACCTACTGTTTCAATACGCCTGTATTCTACACCCTCTCCTAAGGCTTGTTTAATAGCTTGAGATGATGCCTCTTGATCAGAAGAAGAAACGCTAGCAGCCTCTTTTGATTCCTCAGCCTGTCTTTCAACACGAATAAGAAGATTTTGCTTATCCCCAAACTCTTGTAAAGAAACATCTCCTAAGTGAAGAGATGATAATTTTTCTCGTAAAGCAGGCACATCTGGAACAGTTGGCATGTGCACCTCAAAGATATATCCACCTTTAAAGTCGATACCAAAGTTAAGACCTTTCGTAAAATAAGAGCCCAAGGAAAGTGCCGTTATCACAGCACAAAGGGCAAAGGTTATAAATCGTTTTCCGACCACATCCAGCTTGGTGTTATAAGGAATAATATTAAATAAAGCCATAAAAAGGTACCTCAAAAATCAAATTGGAAGGGCTGTAACACGGCGTTTTTTAAGCCATGAAACAATGATCATACGAGTTAAGGCAAGCGCTGTGAAAAGGGATATTAAAATGCCCAAAGCAAGAGTCACTGCAAATCCACGAATAGGGCCTGATCCAAACTCAAACAAAACAAAGGCTCCAATAAGAGTTGTAACATTCGAGTCGACAATAGTTGTAAGCGCTCGTTTATATCCAGCTTCAATAGCCATTACCGGTCTGACGCCTGCTCTTAACTCTTCTTTTATGCGTTCATAAATTAAAACGTTTGCATCCACTGCCATTCCAACCGTTAAAGCAATACCTGCAATACCTGGAAGTGTGAGAGTTGCTTGTAAAAGTGAGAGGGCTGCAATTAAGAAAATAATGTTAAAGATAAGCGCAATATCAGCAAATACGCCAAACAAAGAATAATTAAGCATCATAAAGATCGCAACTGCACACACCGCCAAGATTGTAGCAAGACCACCTGCGTGAATAGAGTCTGCACCCAAAGATGGCCCAACTGTTCTTTCTTCAATGACTTTAAGTGGAGCAGGAAGCGCGCCAGCCCTAAGCAAGAGCGCAAGTTGAGTAGCTTCTTGGATATTCATAGCCCCACTGATAATACCGCTTCCTCCTGGGATAGGGACATTAAAAGAAGGTGCTGTAATGACTTTAGTATCCAAAAGAACTGCAAAACGGTGATGTAAATACTTAACGGATGCGTCACCAAATTTTTTTCCGCCAATTGTATTAAACCTAATAGAAACAGCAGGTCGTCCCTTATCATCAAAGGTAGGCTGCGCATCAATAAGAGTTTCACCACTTACGAGTACTTGACGACTTAAAATAAGAGGCTCTTGAAATACCCTACCATCTGGGAGCTTATGTTCTTCAAAAGCAACCATCGTTCCAGCAGGAAGCGATGGTTGAGGTCTTCCATTTTCATCGAATTTTGTGGTTTTTGTTGCTTCATCCACCATGTGAAAGGTCATCTTAGCTGTTTGACCTAAGAGTTTTTTCACTTCCCCTGGATTTTCAACTCCTGGAAGTTGCAAGATAATACGGTTGAGTCCTTGACGTTGAATAATAGGTTCTGTCGTCCCCTTTTCATCCACACGTCTTCTGATGACTTCGATAGATTGCTCTAGGACTTTTTTATACTTATCTTCAATGGCTTTTTGAGTATAAGAAATATAAAGTGCCCCATCGTCTTTTTGAGTTACTTCAACAATTTCACCAATTTTTTTTAAAATGCTTAAGGCTTCTTTATTTTTAGAGTTATCTTTAAGCGTTACTAGCAAGACTGCACCACAGGGAGCACTAGCGGTTGGCACAATTAAAATCTGCGAAAAAGCGATTTCTTTTGCTCTTAAAAGGGTACGTGCCTCGTCTGTGAGCTGCTGCATGTACTCTTTTTCAACAGTATTTAAATCAACTTCTAATTGAAGGTGTGATCCCCCTTGTAATTCCAAGCCCAAATTGATGGTTTTTTGTAAAAAAGAGGGGAGTTTTGCTCTTAGGTCATTTGACAAAAAACTTGGAAAAGCATATAAAATTCCAACCAAGCAAATAAAAGCGCTAAAAAGCTTTTTCCAGCGTGCAATATGGATCATTAGTCTTACCTTTTATGCATTAGGATTTAATTTTGCAACATTGTCCATTAAAACACCGTTTGATTGAACGACGTCACTGATCATAGCGCGAACCACACGCACTTTAACATTTTCTGCAATTTCAACTTGAATTTCTTTATCACTGGAAAGTTTTGAAACTGTTCCCATAATACCACTGGTAAGCAATACAGTATCACCTTTTTTCAAAAGGCCGAGCTTATTTTGATGCTCTTTTGCCTTTTTTTGTTGCGGGCGAATCATAAGAAAATAAAAGATTGCAAATACCATGATAAGTGGTAAAAACGCCATTAAATCTGTACCAGACTGCATAAAATTTCTCCTTAATATTTTATATAAATTTAATCAGACAATAACTTTTCAGGATCCACAGGTTTTTTACCTTCGCGAATCTCAAAATGAAGTGTTGGAACCTTAGAGGCTTTTCCTGTCTTACCTACGGCTCCTATTTTTTGGCCTTTTGTAACTTTTTCTCCAGCTTTAACTGTCAAAGAATCAAGGTGAGCATAAATTGTTAAAACTCCATTGGCATGCTTTAATACAACTGTGTTTCCAAGATTTTCTAAGACACCAGCGTGATGGACACTTCCAGCTTGGGATGCAACAACCGGGGTTCTAAGGGGGGCTTGAATATTAAGACCTGGGTTGTCTTTGGAAAAACCCTTTACCGTTTTTCCTTGAACTGGCCTTAGGTAACCACCTTTAGCAGCAGGTATTGCTTCTTTTTTAGTGTCTTCTTTAACAGGGGCTTTTTCTCCCTTAGCAGTCTCTTTAGGAGGTTCTTGCTCAGTCATAGGATCCGGCTCTTTTGAAACACCAGGTGTGCTTGCATCCATATCATCTGGCACAAAGCTCACATCTTCTGAAGAAGCATCAGCAGTAGGTTCTTCTGTATAAGCAGGTATACTGCCTTTACCAAGCGGCTTTATTTCCACGCCATCAAGGGTCGTTTGAGGCGTATGTTCTAGGGCTACTGGCTCATTCACCAAAGCTTTTACTAAAAGGCGTTGGCCAACAAAAATGTAATATGGCTCTTTTAGTTGATTAAGTCTAATAAGCTCGTTTTTTGTCATACTATAGCGTTTAGCAATCATGGAGACTGTCTCGCCCTTTTTGACAATATGATAAGGGCTGGGCTTATTGTCATATTCAACATCAGCAGGGCCAATCGATCTGGAACAGCTTGACAAAACAAGGCCTAAACCTAAACAAGCAAGAGCAATAATACGGTTGTGTGTCATCCTTCAAATACCTTTTGTAAATGCAAAACGGTTGGGGTATCGGTTAAATCAATTGATAAAGGTGTTACAGAAATATAACCATGTTCAATAGCATTTAAATCTGTACCTTCTTGGTGATGGGGCTCGTGGTGAATGCCACCTACCCAAAAATAGCTTTGACCTCTTGGATCGACGCGTTCTTCTAAAACGCTATCAACACGCCGTTGCCCCTGATAGGTTATTTTGACCCCTTTTATGGAACCTGTCGTGATATTTGGAATATTAACGTTATAAAAAACGCTTTCTGGTCTATTAGCGCTTAAAAGGGTTTTTACAACCTGCACACAATGATCCTCAGCTGTTTTCCAATAAGCATTTTCTTCAAAAGGGATCACAGCCAAGCTAAAGGCAATAGAAGGTATTTTAAAAAGACATGCTTCCATAGCAGCAGCGACTGTTCCTGAATACGTCACGTCTTCTGCAAGGTTGGGGCCATAGTTCACACCTGAAAGCACTAAGTCAGGGTGCGCTTCATGCATTATGTGATTACAAGCTACAAAAACACAGTCTGTTGGTGTTCCATCCACTGCGAACTTTTTTTCAGAAATCTTGCGAATACGAATTGGCTCAGATAGTGTTAAAGAGTGACCAGCCCCACTGTGATTTTTTTCAGGAGCGATTATCCACACGTCATCACTAAGCTGTCGCGCGATATTTTCTATGGTCTTAATTCCGTTGGCATGAATACCATCATCGTTTACAAGAAGGATGCGCATTTTATTTCCCTATAAGTTTTTGATCATTCATATAGGGCTGTAACACATCTGGGATAATAATACTACCATCTTCTTGTTGATAGTTTTCTAAGACTGCGACCAAAGTTCTGCCCACTGCAAGTCCTGAACCATTAAGCGTGTGAACCGGCGTCAAAGCTTTACCTTCTAAGCCCCTATAACGTGTATGCATACGAATTCCTTGGAAATCTAAACAATTTGAACAGCTTGAAATCTCCCTATACGTATTTTGACCAGGAAGCCAGACCTCTAGGTCATAAGTCCGTGCCGATTGAAAACCAATATCACCTGTGCACAGATCCAATACTCTATAGGGGAGGTTGAGACGTTTTAAAACTTCTTCTGCACAAGAAGTCATGCGCTCATGCTCTTTTCTTGAGTTTTCTGGTGTTGTGATGCTAACAAGTTCAACTTTATTAAATTGGTGAAGGCGAATCATACCTCTGGTGTCACGTCCTGAAGCTCCTGCTTCCGACCTAAAGCAAGGGGTGTGGGCTACAAACCTTAAGTGAAGCTCTTCTTCTTTTAGAATTTCTCCTGCAACGAGGTTGGTTAAGACCACTTCTGCCGTTGGAATAAGCCAGTCCCCACGAGTTGTTTGAAACAAATCGTCTTTA
>DATDSS010000200.1:0-4576 GCA_035291245.1 Alphaproteobacteria bacterium
AATAAGGGGGGCAGAAACTTCTGTGTAGCCAAACTCACTTGTGTGAAGATCAAGCATAAAGTGAGCTAGAGCGCGCTCTAGTCTTGCAAGGCCTGCTTTTAAGACAACAAACCTTGAACCGCTGAGTTTTGCTGCTCGTTCAAAATCCATCTGACAAAGCTCTTCGCCAAGCTCAAAATGCTGTTTGGGCACAAAATCAAAGGTCTTAGGCTCGCCCCAGGTGCGAAGTATGACATTACTTGTTTCATCTTCCCCCAGTGGTGTTTCATCCATCACTTTATTGGGCAAGGTGCATAAAATGCCTTCTATCTCTTTTTTAAATTGTCCTTCTTTTTCTTCTAAGGACGGGATAAGCGCTTTAATTTCCTCAGATCTTTTTGAAAAATCAGACGTATCTTCCCCTTTTTGTTTAGCTTGGCCAAAGGCTTTTGCTAATTGATTGCGTTCATTTTGAAGTTCTTGAAGCTGGGTTAGAAGATGTCTGTGATCCTGGTCAAGTTTTAAGATTTCTTGGGCTTTTGGATTTAAGCCTCTTTTACCTAGAGCTTTATCAAACTGCTCTGGTTCTTGACGAATAAAGCGAATATCATGCATGACAGTTAAGAGTCCGTTTTTGTTATAAAATATACAAGAATTATAGATATAGCATACAAGACAATTAAGGGAATAGCGAGGGCTATCATACTTAAAATATCAGGGGGGGTTAAGATGGCAGAAAGTGTAAAAATCCCAACCACCACATAACGCCAGCTCTTTTTTAAATCCTCAACCTTTAAGTGCCCCAAAAGCCCTAAAATAACAATTAAAAGCGGTAACTCAAAAGAAAGACCAAAAGCAAAAATAAGACGCATTACAAATGACAAATATTCGCTCATTCTGGTTTCCATATGAATATCCAGACCTTGAGGTTGACTAACTTCAAAAGCTAAAAAAAATTCATAAGCCAAGGGAAAAACTATATAATAAGCAAACAATGCCCCCATTAAAAAAAGTAACGGTGTTGAAGCTAAGATAGGCACCACGATTTTCTTTTCGTGTTTATATAAACCAGGCGCCATGAACATCCAAACATGATAGGCAAAATAGGGAAACGTAAAAAAGAGGGCTGAAAACAAGGAAACCTTTATATAAACCAAAAAAGCTTCAGTCACCCCCGTATAAATAAGGCGATGAGACTCAAGACTGTGCTTAAGGCTCATCACCTTTTCATAAGGTTTCAAAAGATATAAAAATAGTTCTTGAGAAAAAATATAGCTCACACAAAAAGCAGCCCCAAAAATGAAGAAACACTTTAAAAGACGCGTCCTTAGTTCGAGTAAATGACTTAAAAAAGTGTCGTCTTGGGGCATGGTAACTCACTAGCAATCTATCTTGTAACTTTAATCTTAAGCTTTGAAAGTATCACTAAAAAGAAAACTTATTAAGGGATATTATCTTTTTGTGCTTACCACCCCGCATAAATTATTCCCCCCGTAAAAATCGCTCGTACCCCCCTTAATGAAATTCCTGTGTGGGATGTAAGGGGTATTTATTTTCTTTAATTTTAAACTATTTCTACAGATACTTTTTTAAAAGACTGCTTTTTTTCACGTCTTTCGTTTAAAAAAGTAATGGCTCTCATCATCATAAAACTTAAACACAAAAAACAAAGACCAAACGCACTCAGTAATAACGGCATCAAAAAAGCACTATCCACAGAAGGTTTTGAGAATTTCATAATACTGGCTGGTTGATGAAGAGTTGACCACCAGGTAACTGACCATTTTATAAGAGGGAGATTAAGCAAGCCTAAAACACAAAGGAAAGCCGCAGCTTGGCGCCCCTTCTTAACACTGTCATAGGCGTTTATGATGCTTAAATACCCCCCGTATAATAGAGCAAGCACGGCCATAGACGTTAGTCTTGCGTCCCAAACCCAATAAGCCCCCCAAGTAGGTTTCCCCCAAATACTACCCGTTAGTAAGCTTAAAAGACAAAGAACAAATCCAACCATCCCCATGCTGTGACTTAATATATGGGCTTGGGGGAGCTGTTTAATAATACCAATCAGGCTAAAGACCCCCATGACAAAGTAACAGCTAAGAGCGCCCCAAGAAAACGGGACATGAAGATATAAATACCTGACATGCTCTTTTTGAACAAGATCGCCTGGGGCAAAAAACAATCCCCAAATCCATCCAAAAAGTGTTAAAATGATGCCTAGTGTCAAAAAAGGAAAGATGCACTTTAAAAGATATTTTTTTAAAAAAACGGGTTTTAAAATCATAAGGTTCCTTTTAATTTATTCATCAAAATCACAGGCAATAAGCCAAGCATACAAAAAAATTGCCCGAAAACTAGAAAAAACTGATATATAAAAATTTTCAAAGAGGGCTCTTGTATCATAGCATGACCCAAAACAAACAAAGGGACAACAAAGGGAAGTAAACAAAAGGATAAGATTTTTGACGCATTTTTCTCTTCGCTTTCGCATAAAGATCTTACCAGTAACACCAAGCTTAGAGTACCAAAAAGTGTAAACATGGTCCAAATACTAAATAACAGGGCTTTCAAATAGGGCGCCCTAAGGCTTAAAAATAAAAAGCTAAAAACCCCTAGGGGTAGTAAACTATACAAACAATTTTGTAAGATTTTATAAAGACTGTAGTGAAAAAAACTTAATCCCTCGCTTAAAAAAAAGTCCATTTTTTCTAAGGAAAAATCGTCACTAATTTTTGTTAAAGGCTCACTGATTAGAAGGATAAAGCTGATTACAAGGACGTTACAACTAAGAGCTGGCAAGGTTAAGGGATATAAAAAGTCTTGCATTCCAACCATTAAGCTGGCAAATAAAACCTTTTGAAACGAAGCCGTTGTATGGCTTTTATGAAAAAAATAGCTTCCCCAGCTAAAAAAGCTCATAACTCGTCCAAATTTAAGACAGTCGATGTGGGGGCTTTAAACAACGAGTCTAAGAAATCTTCGGAAATTTCATCGGTATTTTTATGCATCCATTTTGGATTTTTGTCTTTGTCTACGACTTGTGCACGGACGCCTTCTTCAAAATCAGGAAGGTGAATCATGTTTTGGGCTAAAATAAAATCTTGCTGCAAGCAGGTCTTTAAATCCCATAACTTTGAAAGCCTGAGATATCTGTCAATTACTTTTAAAGATAGAGGCGATTGCTTTTTCATCTGGCTTAGCCACTTATGGGCTTTTGGATGATTACTTTTTGCCAAAACTCTTATAATTTCATCAACAGTATCAAAGGAAAAAAGTTTATCTATTTCTTCTTGATGGGTTTTTAAATAGCCTTTTGTTCCTGTTTCATGGGTTGAAAAGCCGCAAAAAAAAGCATCCTCATAGTCCACCATATAGCCAGTCAAAGCTACAAAAAGGCCTAAATTCCCCGGCAACTTTGGCAAAAAATAAGATGCCCCAACATCTGTAAAAAAGCCAATCGATCCTTCAGGCATGCCCAGCTTGACGCTTTTGTCTACAAGTCTTGAAGAAGCATATTGAAATAATCCCATGCCCCCTCCTAAACAATAGCCGTGCGCCATAACAGTTAAGGGCTTTTTATAGACTGCCACTCTATAGTTCAGTTCATACTCTGTTTGAAAATAAAGGCTCCCTGCTTCTTGGAGATTGCCCTCTTTTTTAGCTAAAAAAACTTGTTTGATGTCACCGCCTGCACAAAAGGCTTTCTCTCCATGTGCTTTGATAAGGACTTCTTTAACATTTTCATCAAGTTCCCAGTTTTTTAAAATCTTGTGAAGCTCTTGAATCATGGGAAGATTTAAGGCATTAAAGGCATGAGGCCTGTTTAAATAGATGGTTCCTATGCCGTTTTTTAGATCGTGCTTAATATGGGGCTGCATAAGGCTTTTGGCCTCTTAAAGAAGTTTGAGTTGATTTTAGAAAAAATTAATGTAACTTCAAACCTTCTTTTTTAAATTTCTCATAAACAGGGGGAGTTTCAAAAGGCGTTTTTGTAACCAAGTCGATGCCATACTGATCGCCTAAGCGTTTTTTTATTTCTTTGATAAAGCTCGTCTTTTTTTGAAAAATATCTTCAAAATCTTGACTAAACGTCTCTATAAAAAGGTATAAATCTGCAATAAAACCTTCATATGCTGGGGGGCTTTGAATAAGCCAAAGATGGTCTTCTTTGTCAAAAATTACTAAAAAAATCTCTGTAATTTTCTTGCAGTCTTGAGGGGTAAGAGCCATAGAGTATTTCTTCCTTTTGATTTTATGAAGTCCTTTAAAACTTCTTTCATACTTACTATTTAAAAGCCTTTAAAAAAAGCCGTCAAGAAAAGGATCCTGTCTTTTAGAAGATCAGGTATAGTGCGTCTATTTTATTACCCCCTATAGGCTTATACATGCAAGCGCTCGTTTTGGCGGGGAAGGATTGTAGTAGCAATCTTTCGGCAACAACTGTTTCAAGGCAATATCTTTTGGGGCTATCCCTCACCAATGCCATTGCCCAAGAAATCCTCTTATGAACTCCCTCCTATTAAAGCTAAATCTGCTGCATCAGAAAAATTCCTGTGGAAGGTAGAGAGCAGAGATCTCTTAAGGAATTTTTTTA
>DATDSS010000201.1:0-5192 GCA_035291245.1 Alphaproteobacteria bacterium
AAGCCGTTAAGGTTGAAGGATCTAAGGCCAAAGAAATGGAAGGTAATGCTTGCCTATTATGACTTGACCTAAAACGAATTAAGAGTTCAGCTGCCAAATGTTGTGCATCGGCACAAGATCCTCCGTTTCCGCAAAAAAATATTTTTTTTCCGTTTTCTAAAACAGTAGCTAAGTCTTTTGCCATTTCAATCAAAGAAGTTAAGCCATTTTCTATAAACTCTTTTTTTACAGCGATTGAATTTTCAAAAGAACTTTTTGCAATTTCAAGAAGATTTGACATGATATAAAAGTATTACTAGACTTTGAGTACCTTATAGTATATCACCTGAAAAAGTGTTTGGATACCTAATAAATGTCTCATAATTTCGTTAAAAAATCGCTTGGTGACTCTTGCAAAATCTCTTGGGTTTCCTCACCAAACTATGGCGAGCGAAAGCTTCCTATTACAGCTGTTGTGATTCATTATACTCAGTTAGGTAGTGATGAGACTGTCTCCAAGTTTAGTGACCCTTTTGAGAAAGTAAGTGCTCATTTTTTAATTCATAAAGATGCAACATTTACGCAATTTGTATGCTGCTCTAAAAGGGATTGGCATGCTGGCGTTAGCTCTTTTAAAGGCCAAGAGGACGTTAACTCTTTATCAATTGGTATCGAGCTTGAATACCTGGGCCCAGATGAAAACGGAAATTTCCCTTCTTATGAAAAACCTCAAATTTTGTCCCTTGTAAAACTTTTAGATATTTTAGTAAAAAAGTATAACATTCCTTATGATCACATTGTTGGTCACAGTGATATTGCGCCTTTAAGAAAAATTGATCCCGGCCCTATGTTTCCTTGGGATTTTCTTGGTAAGCATGGATTTAAAAATTGTTTCCCTAGTATAAAAAATCTTCTTGACCAAAAGCTTAGAGTGCTATAAACATAAAAGTATGGTTTTTGCGGTCGTGGCGGAATTGGTAGACGCGCAGCGTTGAGGTCGCTGTGGGAGAGATCCCGTGGAAGTTCGAGTCTTCTCGACCGCACCATATTATCCCTTTTAACTTGTCAAATAAATTTTCCAAAAAACGAAAATCTTGTTCTTAAATTATCATTATTGTATACTGCAAGGTACATTAAATAGTTTTTAAGAATAAGAAATGCCAACAAAAGATATTTATCAAAGATCACTATCCTATCATCGTTTTCCAAAGCCCGGAAAACTAGAGGTCGTCCCCACAAAGCCCTTAGCGGATCAACATGATCTTGCTCTTGCTTACTCTCCTGGAGTAGCCGCTGCTAGTACGGCTATTGCCAATGACCCTTCTCAGGCTGCCGAGCTTACAGCTAGGGGGAATCTAATCGCTGTTGTCTCCAATGGTACAGCTGTTTTGGGTCTAGGTGACATAGGGGCTCTTGCTGGAAAACCTGTTATGGAAGGAAAAGCTGTTTTATTTAAAAAATTTGCAGGCGTTGACGTCTTTGATATTGAAATTGATGAAAAAGATCCAGACAAGCTTATCGAAATTATTGCCTCTTTGGAGCCTACCTTTGGCGGACTTAATCTTGAAGACATCAAAGCCCCTGAATGCTTTCGCATAGAAAAAGAGCTCAGCAAAAGATTAAAAATCCCCGTTTTCCATGACGACCAACATGGAACAGCCATAATTGTAGCGGCTGCTATTTTAAATGGTTTAAAACTTACAGGTAAAAAAATCGAAGAGGTAAGGCTTGTAACTTCTGGAGCAGGTGCTGCAGCTCTTGCGTGCTTAGAGCTTCTTGTGGCTCTTGGCTTAAACACTCAAAACATCATCATTTGTGACAGTAAAGGCCCAGTTACCAAAAATCGCACCGAGCAAATGGATGAGTACAAAGCTCGCTACGCTACGTCCAAGGATGTTTCAAGCTTAAAAGGCGCCTTGGCTGGAGCAGATATATTTTTAGGATTGTCTGCAGCAAAGGTTGTAACGCCCGACATGATTGAGTCGATGGCCCCTACCCCGCTTGTCCTGGCACTTGCAAACCCAGAACCAGAAATCATGCCAGATCTGGTTAGGTCAGTACGCCCTGATGCTATTATTGCCACGGGACGCTCTGACTTTCCTAATCAAGTCAACAATGTTTTGTGCTTCCCTTATATTTTTAGAGGAGCCTTAGACGTTGGGGCAACTTGCATCAATCAAGATATGAAGCTTGCCTGTGTAAAAGCAATTTCTGATCTTGCTCAAGCAGAATGCAGTGATATCGTAAGAAGCGCGTATGGAGGCGAGGTCCATTCCTTTGGAACAGATTATATTATTCCCAAACCTTTTGACCCAAGACTAATCCTTGAAGTAGCCCCTGTGGTTGCAAAAGCTGCTATGGATAGTGGTGTTGCAACACGCCCTATTCAAGATATGCCTGGTTACATAGCGCAACTTACAAGCTTTATTTATAAAAGTAATATGTTGCTACGACCAGTCTTTGAAAAAGCAAAAGCAGACGTAAAACGTGTCACCTTTGCCGAAGGTGAGGATGAGCGGATTTTACAAGCAGTTCAGGTTCTTCTTGATGAAAAAATTGTAAAACCTATTTTAATAGGAAGACCAGACGTCATTAAAGCTCGCATCGATAAGCTAGGTCTGCGCCCTGACCTAATTCATGAAGTAGAAATCATTAACCCCAGTCAAGATGATCGCTTTACAACTTATTGGAAAACATATCACAGCCTAATGGAACGAGACGGCATTTCCCCAGACGTTGCAAAAATGATTGTCCGCACCCAAACGACAATAATTGGTGCCTTAACAGTCTATTTAGGGGATTCTGACGCCCTTGTTTGTGGGGCTTTTGGGCGATTTAGAGTCCACCTTGACTTTGTAAAACATATTTTTAAACCTCAAGAGGCTTATCAAACTCCAGCAACGCTTGGCTGTCTTTTAAATTCTAAGGGTGTACTTTTCATAGCCGATCCATTTGTCAATGAAAATCCCACTGCCCAAGAACTTTGCGATATCACCATCATGGCTTGCGAGCACATTAAACGTTTTGGCCTTCAACCAAAAGTTGCTCTTGTATCTCACTCAAATTTTGGGACCTATCCATCAAAAAGTGCGCTAAAGCTTCAAGAGGCATGTCGCTTACTAGCTGATTTTGCGCCCGACCTTGAAGTTGAGGGGGAAATGCACGCCGATGCAGCCCTTGATGAAGAAATTAGAAATAAGATTTTTCCAAATAGCACCCTAAAGGGGAGCGCTAACTTACTGATTATGCCAAATATTGAGTCGGCTAATATTGCTTTTAATCTGGCAAAATCTTTAAGTGGTGGCTTGTCTGTGGGGCCAATATTGATGGGGCTTTGTAAACCTGTTCATATTCTAACATCTTCTACTACGGTAAGAGGGATTGTTAATATGGCGGCTTTTGCGGCAGTTCAAGCCCAAGACCATAAAAAATAATTTTATTACGGGCGTTGTTACAAGCGCCCAATTTTTTTAAAGTCGCTCTTTCATAAGGCTTTTGCAAGCTTTACGAAATCCTCTACTTGAAGGACTTCGGCGCGATTTGTTGGTGTCAAACCTAAATCCTCTAATTTTTCCAGATCAAACAAATCTTTTAGGCTTGATTTTATCATTTTACGACGTTTGCAAAACGCATGGTGCGTCACTTTTTCAAAAGACTCAAACAAGCAAAAATTCTCTTGAAAATTTTTTTTAGGTCTTAAATGCACAACAGCGGATGTAACCTTTGGTTGCGGGATAAACGCACTCGGAGGGATTTCTATCACTTTATACCCCTCACACAGCCACTGACATAAAACTCCCAATCGTCCATAAGCGCTGGTATCTGGTTTTGCAAGAATACGCTGCACCACTTCTTTTTGAAGCATTAACGTAAGGGAATGTATAAATGGAAGTTTTTTAAGCCACCCTATTAAAAGGGGGGTTGCGATGTTATAGGGAAGATTTGCGATAATAGCTAAGGGTTTTTTCCCATGGGCGTTATAAATTTCCTCGTAGGAAACACTTAAAGCATCGTCAAGCATAATTCCAAAAGGGCAGGTTACTTTTTGAATTTCTTCTAAAATAGGGATGAACCGCGAATCTTTTTCAATAGCAACATAAGAACTTGGAAGCTTACTGGCAATTGCTCTTGTAAGAGCGCCCGGTCCTGGCCCAACCTCTACAATCGTTAGGTTTTCTAAATCCCCTACAGCTTGAACCATGCGCTTGGTAATGTTTAGGTCAAACAAAAAATTTTGACCTAGAGACTTTTTGGCCAAAAGATTATTATTTTTGATGGTCTCTTTTAAAGACTCTAAAAGATCAATAGACATTAAATTACTTAAAGAATGTCTTTAGGGGTAGGAATCAATATTTCTTTAAATACCCCCGCATCAAGACGTGCCATTTCACGTACCGAAAATTTCATTAACCGTTCTTGCTCAAGGTGGGCTTTAACATCGTCGTCTTTTGGAAGCTCAGCTTTTATATCCTCTATCGAAGAAATCATAGCCATATAAAGTCCATCTGGCGTCATAGCAGGCGGATCGATTATAACCCCTTTTGCACCGTTTAAGTGGCTTTGGATATAGCCGTTAATAGCATCTAAGGAAACTTTATCGTGTCTTGTAACAACAACACCAGCTGCCTTAGCAGCGTCTTCAAAGGCTTTTACGCCTTTTGCGCTTTTTAAAGCTTCAACAACTGGTAGATATTTTTCAATTTGCTCAGGTGTGGAATTTTGAGTAACGGGGACTCTTGCTTCTAGGTAAGAGACAGCTTTTCTAGAAGGGGCTGCTTCTCCAGCTTGCTTTACTGAAGCTAGGTATAGTATATAAATTCCGCCTGTTGCTTCAACGGGTGAACTAAATGCGCCAGGTTGAATTGTTTCAACAGCGCTTTGAAGTGCTGGATTCCATTGACCATGCGTCATCCAACCTAAATAGCCTCCATTGTTTCGAGATATGCTGTCAGAGGCTTCATGAGCAAGAGCTCTAAAAGGAGCCCCAGAACTTAGTTGGTGATATAAAACATTAGCTCTTGCTTTTGCCGCTGCCATTTCTTGGGGATTAGCAGCTCTGATGAAAATTTCACAGACCTCGTACTGCTTCAGGTCTTTAACCTTTTGAATTTCCTCTTGTTTTTTCCTTACTTCCTCGCTTGCGACCTCTGCTTGAGCACCAAAACGCGCTCTAACATAACGAACCCATGCAATTTGAGCTCTTAATCGATCCT
>DATDSS010000202.1:0-4478 GCA_035291245.1 Alphaproteobacteria bacterium
GTTTTCAAAGGCCCAAACAAGAGGCTTTAGACCTTTTGAAAAATATGACAAAAATTTTAAAGGACTAAAAACGTGCTTCTGACTTAAAAGTTAAGGGCTGCGTTTCAAAAAATCCAAAAAATATAAAAGGCGCTAGGGCGCCTATTTTTATACGCGCACAAAAAACTAGAAAGAGCGGCTTTACCCCCCGCGTGGAGTGTTTACCCCCACTTTTTACGCCATTCTTGAAGCATTAAGAGATTCCAAATAGCATAGGCATGACTTACCTCGCCGCTTTGATGCTCAGCCCACATTTTTTCAATAACGGGGCGCTCTAAGATATCTGTTAAACTAGAATCTAATAAAAGGCCAGAAGCCCAGTCTTTTAAATCTCCCCTAAGCCAGCTGGCAAGTGGAACACCAAAACCTGTTTTAGGGCGGTCAAAGCAAGACTTTGGAACATATTTCTCTAAAATCTGACGAAGCGGCCATTTTCCTTGGTCTTTTTTAAGCTTAAAGGAGAGTGGCTTTTTATAGGCCCATTCAATAACGCGGTGATCAAGCAAGGGAACACGGGCTTCAAGGCTTACTGCCATAGACGCTCTATCTACTTTTGTTAAAATATCATCTGGTAAATAGGTAAGAGTATCTACATGCTGCATAGCTTGGATTAAGGATCTATTTTTAGAAAGAGGTCCCAAATCATAAACATCAAGGTCTGGCATCTCAACATTTTTTAAAAGATCTGAAGGATTTTCATTTTGATGGATAAGCGTTTGATAAAAAGCCGTAGGTGAGTTTGCCACAAGTAACTTTGCAAGACGATGCGCTTTTTCACCAAATCTTTGCGGGCGCTTAGAAGCAGGCAGAAGTTTCGACCACTTGTTGTAGGTATCAACGCTTATGCGCTCAATAAGGTGTCCTATCGCCTCTGGTAAGGGGATGCTTTGGATAGCCTTATGAAGGCCTTCACCTTGGATGTAACGACTGTATCCAACAAAGATTTCATCACCGCCATCGCCTGAAAGACTTACCTGCACTTTTTCTTTTGCAAGTTTTGAGACCAAATACGTTGGAATTTGCGAAGAATCTGAAAATGGTTCGTCATAAAGGGTACTTAAAAGCGGGATAACTTCTTGAGCTTGTTTTTCAGTCACAATCAACTCGTGATGGTCTGTTTTTAAGTGCTTTGCCACTTCTTTTGCAAAGGGCGCTTCGTTATAGCTTTTTTCTTCAAAGCCGATACTAAAGGTCTTTAGTGGCTGTGTAGAAGCATTTTGCGCAAGAGCCACAACAAGAGAGGAATCAATTCCACCAGATAAAAAAGCTCCTACAGGGACGTCTGCAACAAGCCTTCTGGAAACGGCATCTTGAAGAAGGTCTTCGAGCTCCTCAAGGGCTTCTTTTTCATTAATGCAGGAGGTCTTTTGATTGGCAACGCTATTAAAATCCCAAAAACAAGAGATTTGTGGCTCTTCGCCTTGCTTAAAGGTTAAAATATGTCCAGGTTTTAGCTTATAAACATTTTTATAAATGGTAAGAGGTGCTGGTACATACCCATATTTTAAATAAGCCATCATGGATGAAGGGGCTACTTCAAACCCTTGATAGTCAAGAGCTCTTAGAGCCTTAAGCTCAGAAGCAAAGGCAATTCCACCTTGAAAAGGCATCCAATAAAGAGGCTTAATGCCAAGCCTATCTCTTACAAGCTTTAATTCTTTGGTTTTTTTATCCCAAAGGGCAAAGGCAAACATACCAATAAGCTGGTTTAAGGTTTCATCAAACCCTAAATGCTCAAAACATTCAATCATAAGTTCTGTATCACTGTGGCCTTTTAAAAAGCCCCCTTTATCTTGAAGCTGTGGCAGTAACTCATTCATGCTGTAGGTTTCACCGTTATAGGTGATAACATAGCGCCCAGAGTTAGACACCATAGGCTGATGCCCTGCTGCACTTAAGTCTAAAATAGAAAGCCTTCTTTGCCCAAAAGCAACAGGGGTTTCAGGATCCTGCCAAATGCCTTCATCATCAGGGCCCCTATGAGTAAGGGCCTTGTTCATAGCGCTTACATAAGAGCTTAAGTGCATTCTATCAGTTAATGAGGGGACAAAAAGTCCTGTAATACCACACATAGTTTTCTTTCTTTTGTTTTATGAGGAAAGTTTTTCTAAAATCTCATCTGAGATGTCAAAGTTAGCATACACATTTTGTACGTCATCGTTATCTTCTAAGACATCAATCATCTTTAAAAGTGTTTTGGCTGTGTCTTCATCAACTGCTATTTTATTAACAGGGCGCCAGATAATGCCAGCTTCTATGGGGTCGCCAAAAGCTTGGATAAGAGCATCACGAACAGCTCCAAAATCCTCAATACTGGTTAAAACTTCATAGGAATCTGAGTTTTCTTCGATATTTTGAGCCCCCGCTTCAACAGCTTTTTCAAATAATTCATCAAAGCTTGAAACCGACTTAGCAAGGTGAATAGAACCTAAATGTTCAAAGCTAAAGCTAACGCTCCCCGTTTCACCTAAATTGCCACCAAATTTAGCAAAAGTTGATCTGACTTCTGGGGCCGTTCTATTTCTGTTATCTGTTAAAGATTCAACGATCACAGCAACACCTCCTGCGCCGTAACCTTCATAACGGATTTCTTCATAGGATGTAGTATCACCTTCACCAAGTGCTTTTTTAATGGCTCTGTCGATGTTGTCTTTGGGTAAGTTAGCAGCCCGTGCAGCAGCGAGTGCTGACCTTAATCTGGGATTTATCGCAGGGTCAGGTTGGCCTGATTTTACACTTACGATGATTTCGCGCGTAAGTTTTTGAAATTTCTTGGCGCGTTTTGCATCTTGAGCGCCTTTACGATACATGATGTTTTTAAACTGGGAGTGTCCTGCCATAGGTTTTTTAAATCTTTTTTAAATTATCTACTATAAGTTTTAAAAGACTATAGCCGATGGGTTCAAGTAAAATGTCACAAAAGTGATCAGTTTTTTTATAAAAAGTACCCAGTGTAAGGTTTTTTTAAAACGCTGGAAAAGGAGTACCATTTTTTCTATGCTGGTTACAAGAAATTCATTCCTAAAAAGACTTCTTTTAAAATGCGTTATTTTTTACTGTTGTTATCGTTTTTAACGCTTAAGGGGTACTGCGAACCTTTTAACGTCTTAGTAAGCTTTAAACCCATTCACAGCCTTGTTATAGCCTTAACAGAGGGCGTATTAGAACCCGATCTTTTAATTCAAGAAGATGTGTCTGCGCATACCTATACATTAAAGCCAAGCCATATAAAAAAGCTTGAAAAAGCAACTTTAATTATTTGGGTGGGGCCATCTTATGAATCTCATATGGCGAACCTTATGGCGACTCAAAAAGGAAGGATCTATGCGCTTCAAGATACCCCAGGTATAGATTTACGCCCTGCTAGGTTTCATCATCACGACCACAATCATGAGGGGACGTGTTCTTGTGAAAGTGAGCTAGACGGGCATTTTTGGTTATCCCCAAAACGCGCAATATTATGTGCTCAGTACCTTAAAAATATTTTGTGCGAGAAGGATCCAGATCACAAAGATACTTACCAAGCTAATTATAAAAAATTATTAAATGACCTTACGGCTTTGGATAAAACCGTTCAAGCTATTTTGCTTACAGTGTCTGAGCAAACCTATGTTATGGGCCATGACAGTTTACAGTACCTTGAGTTAGATTATGTTGGGCCAAAGTGTGTCGATGTTTTAAATCTGGGGGTAAGTGGTCAAAAAGGTCTAAAATCTCAAGAAAAGCTTTTAAAAGCTTTAAAATCAAAAGAAGCAAAAGCGGTTTTTTTTGAAACCCACGATATCCCTTCAAGTTGGAAGGAATGGCTTATGACAAAAAAAATAGCTTATGGCACCTTAGATTACTTATCCATTGGAAAAAAACCATCAAAAGATTTGTACGAACAAATTGTTCTTAGCATGTGTCAAATTTTAAAGGAAACTCTTTCATGAAATTCTGCTTTGTTGTGTCTCCTTCTTTAAAAGCTCAAACTGTTTATAAGGAGTTAAGGAACCGTTATAACTCTTTTTCCCTTAATGAAGCAGATTTTGTGATTGTTCTTGGGGGGGATGGCTTTTTACTTCATACGCTTCATAATTTAACCCCTCTAAAGCCTGTTTATTCTATAAATTGCGGTTCAAGAGGGTTTTTGCTTAATAGTTTTGAGGCCACAGATGATTTAGAAAGTCGCGTAAAAAAAGCGAAAGAAACAAAGCTTTTTCCTTTAAAAATGACAGCTGTCACAGATCAAGGCGCCGTTATTATAAAGCATGCTATTAACGAAGTTTCTCTTCTTAGACAAACCCCCCAAGCAGCTAAAGTCTCTATAAAAGTTGATGGTACCGTTCGTATGGAAGAAGTCATTTGTGACGGCGTTTTGGTTGCCACTTCTGCTGGAAGTACAGCTTATAATTTTTCAGCCCACGGCCCTATTATTCCTCTTGGCTCCCCTCTTTTAG
>DATDSS010000203.1:0-2413 GCA_035291245.1 Alphaproteobacteria bacterium
GAGTCAAGCAGTGCAAAATCGGCTGCTTCTTTTCTAAACAAGGCCCCTTTTTCATGAATACACAAAAGCAACGCCTTCATGTACGAAGGATCAAACGACTCGATAAAGTTCTTTAAACCAAAGGGGGATTGTGGCTTTAGATAAATATCACCATTGATTACAAAAAAAGGTTTTCCTTCAAAAAAAGCAAGGGCATTTTTAACGCCTCCACCAGTTTCCAAAATACTAGATTCTTCTATAATATGGGCTTTTAAAATGTTTTGGCTGTCTAAATAGTTTTTAAGCTTTTCTTTCAAATGATGAGCATTAACAACTACTTCCTTAAACCCAAGATCTTTTAAAAGTTTTAAAGTGTGTTCTATAAGAGGGCGGCCATTTATTTCAATTAAAGGTTTTGGGATCTCATTAGTTAAAGGCAGTAACCTTTTTCCAAATCCTGCCCCTAAAATCATAGCAGTTGACGAAAGCATTTAATTCTCCATAGCTTTTAAAAGTTCTTCTTTGGTTAAAAGTTCTGGAAGAATAAGGGGATTTTTTTGAGGTTTATAGACCATATAAAAAGGAACAGAAGATCTTTTAAAACCTTCTAAATACTTTGTAATAGAAGCACTTCTTTTACTCCAATCAGCTTTGATATAGGTAATGTCTTTATCCTTAAAAGCTTTTTTTATAGCATCACTTTGAATAACGCTTTTATCCACCACCTGACAAGTGATACACCAAGAGGCAGTGACTTGTACAAAGACGGTTTTACCTTCGCTTAGGGCTTGTTCAATTTGGCCAGGATTAAATTCGTCTTTGCTACTAAGTATTGTAAGATCGTCTTGATAGGAAGTAAGTTTATAACCACAGCCTAAAATCACTGCCAAACTTATGATGAAAAATACTTTTTTATAGTGAGTTAACCGTGCTGCAAGAACCCCTAAGCCAGTTACCATTATGATCATGATCCCAAAGTACAAAACGCCATCTCTACCTTTTTGCGTATAAAGTATCCATCCAAGCCATACAAGCGCTAAGACCATGCCAAGACTTGACGTTTTTTTAAATGTCCCCATCCAAGGCCCCGGTTTTGGAAGAAATTTCATAAACTTTGAAAAAAATCCAGCAAGTAAAAAAGGTAAGGCTACTCCCAAGGCTAAGCATTGAAAAACTAAAAGTCCTTCAAAAAAATGAGCGGTCAGTCCATAAGCTAATGCTGGTGCCATAAAGGGACCCGTACACGGGGTTGCAATCAAAACAACAAGCGCACCAAAGGTGAAATTATCAAGATAAGAGTTTTTCTTAGAAGGACCAAAAGACACAACTGGTAATGTAATAATGTCTAATAAGCTTAAAACCATTAAACAAAATATAAGCCCCATGCCATAAACAAATAACGGTTCTTGAAGTTGAAATCCCCAGCCCAGCTTATGACCAGCAGATTTTAAAGCACTTAAAAGGATAAATAAAATGCTAAACGTTGTATGAACGCCAAATGTATAAAAAAGAACTGCTTTTTTAGGGTTGCTGTGGGTGGTTTTTTGATATAAACCATAGAGTTTTAACGTTAAAATCGGTAAAACACAAGGCATAAAGTTTAAAAAAATGCCTCCTAAAAAGGCTAGTAGACAGACAAAAAAATAAGAATCAAAAGTAGGCGTGCTTACGATAACAGAATTTTGAACGTCTTTATAATCAGTATTTTTGACTTCTTTTTTACCAACGTCTATTAAAGCTTCCAATGTACTATTTTCAGGGATGCAGCCATAATCGTTACAGACCAAATAATCAATATTTGCCTTAATTGGAAGTGTTGTAAGGCTTGTGTCGATGCAAATTATTTCCGCATCAATCCTAAAAGAATCCTCATAGCCAATGCTGCCATCTTTAAATTCCTGAGGCTTTTGCCATCTTTCATTAAGAAGCTCAACCACTTTAGGAAGGCTCCACTCAATTTGAGTAGGGTAACCATTTTTTCCAGGATCTTTGTAATATATGTGGCTTTTTAAGGGAAGTTTGATTTCCAAAGAAACGGTGAAAGGTTTATTGGGGCTACAGACAATAATACTTGAGGTCAGGGAAGACGTATAACCTGATAAGCTCGTTAAAATAAAAAAAATCCCAAAACATAAAAATTTTAAAACAGCTTTCAAGAACATCATGTTTTTGGGATCCTTTTAAATAAATAAGCTATTTTCCAGCATTATTAATATGCAAGGCTAATTGTTTGGGATCAGGATATTGACGGTCAAGATCATTTAGTTGGTCTCTAAAAGTTACCACAAGACTAATCCCATCAACTACTAAATTGGTGATTTTCCCATTTAATAATACCCATGTAACTTTTGTAGAAGAGCTTGGTTTTTTGATTTCAGTTTGAACAGAAACGCTTCCACCACCCTCAGTTGAAATTTCTCTTCCTATCTTAATG
>DATDSS010000204.1:0-3954 GCA_035291245.1 Alphaproteobacteria bacterium
TAGGAATAGACTAACGATAGTGTTAAAAGTTTAAAAGAAATCTAAGTTTTTAGCAATCTTTGGTGAACAGGTTCAAGCAGTTTTCAAAACACAAAACACCATAATTGACTTTTTGGATAAGAAGACCTACATTAAGTTTTAAGAATATGCCCAGGTGGCGGAATTGGTAGACGCGCTGGTTTCAGGTATCAGTGGGCGAAAGCCCTTGGAAGTTCGAGTCTTCTTCTGGGCACCATCACCGCAACAAGACTTAAGTTAAGGCGAACTTTATCGTGACAATCCATCATTATAGAAACGATCTCCCAGATCATATGATTTTTGAAAGATCTGTTGCCATAGACACAGAAACCATGGGTCTTTGCCCTCATCGTGATAGATTATGTTTGGTTCAATTAAGCAGCGGCGACGGTATTGCTCATCTTGTGCAGTTTGACAAAGACGGCTATGACAAAGCGCATAACTTAAAAAAGCTGCTGCTTGATGAGTCTGTTTTAAAAATTTTTCATTTTGCACGCTTTGATTTAGCAATTCTTAAAAAGCACCTAAATGTTGCGTGTGCCTCTGTTTATTGCACAAAAATAGCAGCAAAGCTCATTAGAACCTATAGCGACAAACATGGTCTAAAAGATTTATGTAAAGAGTACTTAGGCATTGACCTTTCAAAGCAAGAGCAAACGTCTGACTGGGGGGCAGAGAACCTAACCCCTGAACAGTTGCGCTATGCCGCAAGTGATGTGTTTCATTTGCACCTGCTTAAATTTAAACTAGATGCTCTTTTAAAAAGAGAAAATCGCATGAATCTTGCTCAAGCTTGTTTTGATTTTCTACCTCATCGAGCAGATCTTGACTTGATGACAAATGAAGACTACGACATCTTCAAGCACTAAGCTTTATAAGGAATTTTTTATGGCTGTTGTTTCTCTTTCTAAAACACCAAACATTTCTGATGCTTGTGTGCCAACGCTTTCAAGCATAGCAAAAAATGTCATTGAACAAGAGGCAAGTGCCCTTTATCAAATGGCCTTAGATCTTGGAAAAGATTTTGAAGACGTTGTTCACGCTATTTTAAAGGTCAAGGGCCGTATCGTTCTTTGCGGCATGGGAAAAAGTGGGCATGTTGCCAAAAAAATCGCAGCCACTCTTTCTTCAACAGGTCAGCCATCCTTTTTTGTCCATCCAGCAGAAGCAGCCCATGGTGATTTAGGCATGGTAACAAGTGAGGATTTGCTTATTTTGCTTTCAAATCAAGGGGAAAGCAAAGAACTTCACGTTTTAATCGACTACGCTAAGCGGTTTTCAATCCCTTTGGTAGGCATGACAAGCAATAAAAATAGTACGCTAGCGCGTCTTAGCTCTTATGTATTGAAGTTACCTGTTGTGGAAGAAGCGTGCCCTATGGGACTTGCGCCAACCACTTCTACAACGATGATGATGGCCTTAGGAGACGCTCTTGCTATTACGCTTTTAACCCATAAAGGGTTTACAAATTCTGATTTTAAAAAGTTCCATCCTGGTGGGAAATTGGGCCAACAGTTAAAGCATGTGTATGACTATATGCATAAAGAAAATCTTCCCTTAGTTACCAATAAAACATGCCTTGAAGACGCTTTGGAAGTCATCACTGAAAAAGGATTTGGATGTGTTGGCATCATAGACGAGCCTGGGGTTTTAACAGGTATTATCACTGACGGAGACTTAAGGCGTCATGCCCTTATTTCTTTAAAGGATAAAAGCGTAGAAGACCTTATGACAAAAGATCCAGTTTATATTAGTGCGCAAACGCTTATGGCAGAAGCACTTTCAATCTTACAAAATAAAAAAATCACAAGCCTTTTTGTGCTTGATGAGCGTGAAAAACCAGTAGGCCTTATTCATATTCACGACTTTTTGAGCCAAGGAGTCATATAATCGATGCAAAGGCTGGAAAAGTTACATCTTCGCAAAAAACGCGTTAGGGCTTTGAAAATTTTACTTCCTACGGTGCTTGTAGTGACCGTAGCTTCGGTTTATGCTCTTTATACCCAAGGTGTTAGTGAAACTTACGAAGTAAAAGAAGCCTCAAAAGAAATGCAAAAAGAGCAGCAAGAGCTGGTTGACGAAACACAATCGTGCTTTCATTCAGAGCTTCAAGGCCCTTGCTATAACGGAGTAGACCATCAAGGTAGACCGTATGAATTAAAAGCTCTCATTTCAAAAGAAGATGAAACAGGACAAGTTTATTTTGAGAGTCCTTCGTTTAAATTAACCCTTCCTGATGGAACTTGGGTGGCCTTATCTTCAGTAAAAGCAACATTAGATAAAAAAACAAGTGTTCTTGAACTTGAAGGAAACGTCCATCTTTCTCATTCAGGTGGATATGATTTTTATACCAAGCAAGCAACGCTTTTACTAAACGAGTTAAGGGCTTTTAATAACACTGACGTCACAGGCACTGGCCCTATGGGCAAACTTAGTTCAAAATCCTTTGAACTTTTTGAAAGTGGGCGTAAGCTAAGATTTAAGTCTCAAAGATTAGAGTTAAATGCTTCGTAATGAGTGTTAAATTTTTTAAATTTTCCTTAAAAATAGCTGCTATTGCGGCAGTTTTTTCGTCTTTTAGTGCTGTTGTTGTGGCTTGTGCTGCTATAACGTCAGAGGGCAAGCTAACTGTTCAAGAAGAGCCACAGCCAAGCGGGAATGATGGCGTGGAGGGGGATAAAAAAGTAACTGAGGCAACCGTTGTAAAACAAGAAAAAGCTCCGCTTTCTATTGTCTCTGAAGAAATGGAATGTGACGCACAAACCAATATTTGCAAAGCATTTGGTAATGCAAAAGCAGTTTATGAAGACGACAAGGGGACAAAAATTATCAAAGCTCTTGAGCTCGTTTCTTACTTAAAAAGAAAAAACAAAGACCAAACAGCTCCACAAGGTGAAGTTGAGTCTTTAGAAGCTCTTGGGACAAAAGAAAAACTTGTGGAAATTGACTTAATTAGCCCAGATAGCGAAAAAGTCCATATCACTTGCACAAAAGTCATTTATACATGTGACAGTAAAATAGCAACTCTTGAAGGGCCCGTGGTTGTCTACAAAGGACAAAATATCTTAACAGGTGATAAAGGAGTGGTGGATTTTAAAAATTCCACGTATAATTTGTCATCCGGTTCTTCTCAAACTCAAGCTCTTTTTTATCCCGTTAAAAAATAATGTCCAATCAGTTTAAATGTATTTTAAAAGCTCATGATCTTGTTAAATCCTATGGAAATAGGCTTATTCTTCATGGGGCACATGTACAAATTTCAACAGGTGAAGTCGTTGGGCTCTTAGGGCCAAATGGTGCAGGAAAAACAACCTGCTTTTCTATAATCGTTGGGCTTATTTCCCCAAATGAAGGACGTATCACCCTTAATGATGTGGATATCACAAATGTTCCTATGTTCAAACGCGCTCAGCTTGGGCTTTCTTATTTACCTCAAGAAGCTTCAATTTTTAGAGGCCTTAGCGTAGAAGACAACATCAAAGCTATATTAGAATTAAAAGAAAAGGATCAAGATGCTCTTGAGGCTAAACTGGATCAACTTTTAGCTGACTTTGATATTTCACACTTAAGAACGTCCTCTTCTCAAGCGCTTTCTGGGGGAGAGAGAAGGCGCCTTGAAATTGCAAGGGCTTTAGCATTAGATCCAATGTTTTTAATGCTGGATGAACCGTTTGCAGGAATTGATCCAATTGCTGTTAATGAAATTAGAGAGCTTATCTTAAGGCTAAAAAAGAAAAATATTGGTGTCCTTATTACAGATCACAATGTGCGTGAAACCCTTGATATCGTTGATAGAGCTTATATCCTAGCAGGGGGAAGAATATTAATGGAGGGGACTTCTGAAGAAATTTTACAAAATCCCGATGTAAGACGCGTTTACTTGGGGGATAGATTTTCTATATAGCTCTTTTAAAAAGGCGCTTAAAAAGATAACAA
>DATDSS010000205.1:0-4671 GCA_035291245.1 Alphaproteobacteria bacterium
TTTAAAGGTTTTGGTTTAAAAGTCCAATCTCGATTCGTCGCAAAAAATCGCGCTTTTGTGCTTTTTGAACTAAAAAATTGAGGTGGGCCCTACTATTATTGATGGGGATATGGACGGGCCCAAAAAGCGATACCCTGAATAAAGGGCGAGATATGCGCAGGGGATAAATCAAGATGCTATAAAAATCAACTGGAAGGTAATTTGGAATTACGATAGGCTGTTAAAAATGCTTTTATTAAAAATTATTTTAAATTGATTAGTAAAATAGCCCCCCATACAGCAGTTCTATTGCTTAACTTAGGCGCTCCTGACACCCTGCAGGGCGTGCGCCCTTTTTTGCAAAGCCTTTTTTTTGATGACGAAATTATAAGACTTCCGCTGATTCCCAGATGGCTTGTATCGCATACTATTTCTTGCTTAAGACATAAAAAAGCTCAATCAATCTATCAACGACTAGGCGGAGGCTCCCCTCTTTTAAAAAACACAAAAGACCAAGAACAGGCACTCCAAGACTCTCTTGGTGGAGGCTTTAAGGTATATACCGTTATGCGTCATTACCCCCCCAAAGCCCAGGAAGTCGTATCCTTGTTGAAAAAAGAAAAAATGCTAAAACGAGTAATTCTTCTTCCTCTTTATCCTCAATACTCGACAACTACCACGCGTTCCTCTTTTAGGGATGTTAAAAAAATCTTGGACAAAGAAGCCCAAGGTCTTGATATTTCTGAGATCTGTTGTTATCCAACTGAAAATCACTGGATCCAAGCAAACGTAGAGCTCACAAAAAATGTCTTAGAAAAATCGTTTGAGTATGGAAAGCCCTTGTTAGTTTTCTCAGCCCATGGCCTTCCTCAAAGTATTATTGATTCAGGCGATCCTTATGCCTATCAAGTAGAACAAACTGCTATTGGAATCACTAATCAGTTAAAAGAACTATTTAATCAACCATTTGATACAGTTGTAAGTTACCAAAGCAAAGTCGGTCCCAAAAAATGGTTGGAGCCTAATACTGAAGATGTGATTATGGAAGCCTCAAAAGATGAACGCCCCGTTGTCGTGTTACCTGTTTCATTTGTAAGCGACCATAGCGAAACCATAATCGAGCTTGATCAAGACTATAAAAACAAAGCTCTAAGCCATGGTTGTTCCCATTATGCAAGAGTTCCGGTCGTTGGAACGCATCCGTTGTTTATACAAGGGCTAAAAGAATTGGTTTTGTCTTCTCTTAATCCTGTGACGCCTCGCCCTCCTTTTTGCCCTAAAAACTATAGCCAATGCCCATGTCAATTTTAATAACCTATTTAGAAATTTTTTCTCAAAACCATTATTTAGCTTTAAAAAGCTTCCATATTATAAGTATGACAGCCTGGATGGCTGGACTTTTTTATCTTCCCCGTCTTTTTGTCTATCACCATGAAGCGCCCGTTAATACCTTGATGGCAAAAACTTTTGAGACCATGGAATCAAGGCTTTACGCCATTATTATGATTCCAGCGTCGTGGCTTACCACCTTATCGGGATTATTGTTGGCTTTAGGGCTGGATGTTTGGAAGTTCCCTTGGTTTCATCTAAAGCTCACAGCAGTCCTTGGACTTTGGGCTTTTCAGTTTTTATTGAAATCCTATCAAAAAGAGTTTAAAGTTGGTAATTATCCAAAGACGCCGAAGTTCTTTCGTGCGTTAAATGAAATTCCCACTCTTTTACTCATATTGATCGTCATAAGTGTGGTTGTTAAACCCTTTTAAACTTTAGGATTTTCATGCATTTAAAAGACCTTAAAAAGAAATCACCTGCTGAACTTTTAAGCTTAGCAGAACAACATGAAATAGAAAACGCCAGCAATCTTAGAAAACAAGATCTCATGTTTGGGATTTTAAAAAAATTGGCTGAAAAAGATGTAGCCATCTATGGTGAAGGCGTCGTTGAAGTCCTCTCAGAAGGCTTTGGCTTTTTAAGAGCCCCTGAATCAAATTATCTTCCTGGCCCTGATGATATTTATGTTTCTCCTCAACAAATCAAGCGCCTTGGCCTTAGAACAGGTGATACAGTTGAAGGACAAATCCAAGCCCCAAGAAATGGGGAGCGTTATTTTGCCCTTGTAAAAGCGCAAACTGTTAACTTTGAAGATCCTGAAAAAATTAAATACCGTATTAATTTTGACAATTTAACCCCCCTTTATCCCCAAGACCGCATCAAATTAGAATTAAATGATCCCACAAAAAGTAAAGATGTTTCTTTAAGGGTGATTGATTTGGTGTCTCCTCTTGGTAAAGGTCAACGTGCCTTAGTTGTTGCTCCTCCTAGAACTGGTAAGACTGTGATGCTTCAAAATATCGCTCATGCCATTACGTCTAATCATTCTGAAGTTTATTTGATCGTTTTGTTGATTGATGAACGCCCTGAAGAAGTAACTGACATGGCAAGATCTGTAAAAGGAGAAGTTATTAGCTCAACCTTTGATGAGCCAGCCTCTCGCCATGTGCAGGTTGCCGAAATGGTCATTGAAAAAGCCAAGCGCTTAGTTGAGCAAAAGCGAGATGTAGTTATTCTTCTTGATTCTATTACAAGGCTTGCTAGAGCGTACAACACGGTTGTTCCTTCTTCTGGTAAGGTGCTTACAGGTGGTGTGGATGCTAACGCACTCCAACGTCCAAAAAGGTTTTTTGGTGCTGCTCGTAATATCGAAGAAGGTGGTTCCCTTACCATTATTGCAACAGCTTTGGTTGAAACGGGATCACGTATGGATGAAGTGATTTTTGAAGAGTTCAAAGGAACAGGTAACGCAGAAATCGTTCTTGACCGTAAGCTATCAGATAAACGCGTTTTTCCTTCTATTGATATCAATAAGTCAGGAACCCGCAAAGAAGAATTGCTGGTAACTAATAAAGCTGAACTTACAAAGATGTGGGTGCTGCGCCGTATTTTAAATCCTATGGGTACCACAGAATCCATGGAGTTCCTGCTTGATAAGCTAAAGGGCAGTAAGTGTAACGCAGACTTTTTTGATTCAATGAATTCATAACTATGGATTCATAAAAAAATGAGGGAGGCCAGCCTCCCTTTTTTTATCTGTAAGCTGTTTTTGCAGACATTACCGCTTAAAAACCCTTGAAACCCTTGAAACCTTTGGAAAATAAGGAAAAAAGGATTTAAAGTTTACGATTTTACAAATGACGCTATGCCTTGAGTACACGACACAGCGGGAATTGCTGCTGTTTTTATCAAAACGCACCAAAGCTTTAAAATACTAGACCTCTTTCGAATACCTCCCCCTTTTGCCTTTTGTATGCGTTATAAAATTTCATGGGGATCCTCATGTGACTTCATGTATGACTTCATGTATGACTTCTGGTTTTTTAAAATTCTCTGCTCAGCCACAAAAGATCAAAACTGCAGGTATTCGAAAGAGGTTTAATAAAGATTCGGTTCATTTTTTAAACCACTCACCTTACTACTTGTGTTCTAGTGAAACATTCCTACAACTTTTGCCATTTTTTGAGCTTCAGTTTTCAACTGCTCTATCACCCGAAGTTCTTCTTGTACAAGGCCAGCATTTTGTTGGGTGACCTCATCCATTTTGCTAATAGCCATGTTAATTTGGTTCACCCCTGCTGCTTGTTCTCCTGAAGCTTGGGCAATTTCTGCAACAAGGCGGGCAAGGTTTTTGGTGCTATCAACAATCTCTTTGAAAGAATCTCCTGTCTTTTTTGTAAGCTCTACCCCTTGTACCACGTGTTTGTTGCTTTCATTAATCAGATCTTGAATTTCTTTTGCAGCAGCAGCACAACGTTGCGCCAAAGATCTCACCTCTTCTGCGACAACTGCAAAACCTTTACCGTGGTCTCCTGCTCGTGCTGCTTCTACAGAGGCATTAAGCGCCAACAGGTTTGTTTGAAAGAGATATCATTAATCATTTCAATTACGCCGAAGACTTTTTCCGAAGAACTTTGAATCGCGTTAAGTGTTCTTTCAGTGACCCCCAAAAGTTGATTCATATCAATACACAGCGTTTCCATAAAACCTTCTTTTCCATCAAGAGGGATTCTATAACTTAAATCACCATTAATGGCATTTGTTAGAAGAGTTTTAACTTCATTTTGAACTTTAAGTTCTTGGGGAAGGTCAGTCCAAACAATGACTGTACCAAGATAGTGGCGGTGTTTATTAAAGACTGGGTAAAAATTTAAGTTAAAATCACAAGAGCCTATTTTACAGTTTGTTTTGAACGCAGCTGTTGTTGAAATATTTTTACTGTCTAAAAATGGCCTAAGTGTTTCTATGGTAGAAGAGTTTTCCATAAACGTTACTTTTGATGAAATTTCAGAACCATACTTTTTAAAAAGAGTCTTAAGGGCTGGATTAATATAGGTAAGATTTCCTTTTACATCTGCTATCATCAAACATGCGTCTACAGATTCAATACTTGCCTTGATTTGAAGGCTTATAATGCTTTCTTGATGGAGTTTGCGCGTTGTATGTAAAATTTGGCCAACTTCATCATTACTTGTGGTGTCTGGTATAACTATGTCAAAGCGTTCATCAACAATGGCGTCTATGGTTTTTTTTGCAGCTTCTAAGGGGGTTACAATACGCCTGGAAATGTAAAAATTAGAGCCAAATAATGCAGCTAGACAGATGATAGCCATTCCTAATTGCGTTATTAACCTTTTATAT
>DATDSS010000206.1:0-7368 GCA_035291245.1 Alphaproteobacteria bacterium
GCTTCAGCCAGAGGTAAGAATCGTTGTGTTGACGGGGTATGGCAACATTGCAACCGCCGTTGCTGCTATAAAACATGGGGCTGTGGATTATCTTGCAAAGCCTTGCGATGGGCAAACTATTTTTGAAGTCTTAATAGGACACAAAGAAGAAGATCCTATTGAAAATTTAGAAGTTATGTCCGTTGATCGCATTAAGTGGGAGCATATTCAGCGCGTTCTTTTGGAAAATAGCCACAATATTTCCCAAACGGCAAGAGCCCTTCATATGCACAGACGCACCTTGCAGCGTATTTTATCTAAACACGCCCCTAGGATTTAAAAATCAGGCAAGCACTAAATAAGAAAGAGCATGTTTTAAAGATGGTGCATCTAAGTGTCTTATTAAACTTTCCTCTTTTAAAGGTTTAAAAAAAAAGTAGCCTTGGACACAAGACACCCCCAAAGACTTAATTAAATCAAGGTGCTCTTTGGTCTCAACCCCTTCTACGATAACGTCGCACTCAAGGGCTCTTGCCAGTTGAATGATTGAACTTAAAATCAGGCGAGTATGAGGTTCTGTAGGGGCGTTTTGAACGAAGCTTTTGTCAATTTTTACACCATCAAAGTTTAATTTTGCCAAATATTGCAAGGAAGCATAAGCCGTTCCAAAATCATCCAAATAGATTTTTATGCCCATTTCCTGAATGACATTCATCACTTTTCGTAAATCTGAAAAGTTTTTAATTTTTGTAGATTCTGTAACCTCAATTTGAAGAGAAGACCCAAAAACACCATTTCTTTTGAGCTCGTCTTTTAAAAAGTCCACCAACTGATTATTAAAAACAGCAGGGTCTACATTTACAGCAACACTATAATTAGGATTTTTAACTGTTTTCAGATGATCTAAAACCCATAAAAAGCAATAATGCGTAAGTTCTTGCATTTTTTCTTGTTTAACTGCAGCTTTTAAAATCATTTCAGGAGAAATAGGACCATGGACTGGGTGATCCCACCTTATTAAAGCCTCTGCCCCCATTATAAAGTACTCTTCTTTATTTAAAGAAACTTTCGGCTGTAATTGCATGTAAATTTCGTTGCACTCCAATGCTTTAGAGATATCAAGAGTTTCTAGTTGCTTTGTAAACGAAAGATACATGGATAAACCGGTTATAATAAGTTGCTAAACTTGATGTGATATTCTTTTTTAAAAAAACAATAATTTTTATTAAAAGGCTCCGTAATTTAACAGACTTTTTTTTAAAAGACAAGAATGTTTTTATTTTTTAAATCACTTTTATTGCCCGGTTTACTTTCAAAAACAAAGGGGTTTTGACCATTAATACTGTTATTTAATTACCTTTGAAAGTTCATAACCTGAAGGTTCAATTTTATGAAGCTTTGAAACCTTTTTAGGTCTATCAATGAAACTATTGTTTAAGCCAATTATTTAAGGCTCCTATTTTAGCCTCTGGTGTTTTTACTTTGGCGTGTTAGACTTGTACCTAAAGTGGGACAACAAATAAAAAAATTGTGAGCTTATTTTTAAGAGCGCCTAACGTACAAGTTAACGCTAAAGAAGAGAAAAAATGCCTTGAAAAACCACATTATCTAGGGCATAGACAGCGCTTTAGAAAAAAATTTCTTTCTAAGGGCGCTACAGCTTTTGAAGATTATGAATTGCTGGAGCTTTTACTCACCTATGTTAATAGACGTCAAGATATGAAGCCACTCGCAAAAAGTCTTTTAGGAGAATTTAAGACTCTATTTGAAATGTTTAGTGCTTCTGAGTCACGATTAAAAAGTGTTTCAGGTGTCAACGACCAAACACTTGTACTGTTAAAACTTTTTCAAGCTTTATTAGAAAAAACACATCAACAAAATTTCGAATCCTCCAGCATTTTAAATCACTGGCAAGGGCTTTTAACTTATCTAAAAGTGGCCCTTGTTCATGAAACTACAGAGCAGTTTCGTCTTTTGTTTTTAGATCGTAAGAATGAACTTTTAAAAGATGAGATTCAAAACCAAGGGACCGTTGATCATATTCCCATCTATCCAAGAGAGGTCGTTAAAAGAAGCTTAGAACTTGGCGCAACAGCTGTTATTATGGTTCACAACCACCCCCACAGGCGACCCTACCCCGTCAAGAGCTGATATAGAGGGCACTTTAGCAGTTAAAAGAGCCTTAGAAGCAGTGGGCATCTCTCTTTACGATCACTTAATTGTTGCAAAAAGCCAGGTAACCTCTTTTAAGCAACTTGGCATGATTTGAAAAAGCCCAGATACCCCTTTTCCTAACTATATTTTTAAAGAAAGTGATGCTTTTACGGCCATAACATTTGCCTTAGCTCTTGCTTGTAAGCGTCCAGTTGCTGTAGTTGCTGCTAAATCAATGGTAGCGTTGTTGTAATGAAAGTATACAGCTGTTATTGCGGCATAGCAGTTTTTTGTAACACTATACTGAGCCCCCATCCACAGGCTTTTGCGATTAGAATCAGGCAACTCTGGCCTTCTATACTGTGTTTTTACTGGAGTTTGAGAAAACCCCACGCCAAACCATGCTCTAATCTTTTCAGTTACTGTGACTTCACTAACAACATTAAAATGCCATGTGTTTCTATAGTAATGATTGATAACTTCTGTGCTTTGAGAAGAATTTTCAAAGACAAGGTCTTGTGTTTTTATGGTTGACCAGGTCATAAAAAGTGTATCTGCAAGTAACCGCCAAGAATTTGTAAGACTGTAACCACCATGGAGTAAAATTTTTGCAGGAAGTTTGTAACTTGTGTGTACTCTTGTATCTTTAAAAGCACCAGTAACCCCAAGAACATTTCTGCCTGAGCGTGACAAGGTGAAGGTTACGGGGCCTTTTTGCTTAACTTTATCACTTTGTTGCCAAGAGACCCCAAGGAAAGACCTTTCATTTTTCCAATAAATCCCCGCATTTAATGCAAACGAGTTTCCACGCATTTTGGCTTTTACGGCCCCATCGTCTTGTTGTGCCGTTCCTCCTCCAAGAGAGCCAAAATCTATGGCTTTTTCAAATTCTGAGTACACATGACGAACAGTTACTCCAGCTCCAATGGAAAAAGTCGGCGTTACCTTATAGCTTATATAAGGCGTAAAATCTGTTGTTTCTAATTGAGCTTTTAACATTTCATAACGCCCAAACCATGCCGGTTCATACTTAACACCCAGCCCATAAGGACAAGTTAAACTAAATCCTAAGCTTAAATTTTCTTTGAACGCATAATTAAAAAATATGTCTGGAACTTTAGAAACAACAAAACTTTTCCCTTGAGAAAGCCCAAGGCGCGCTGAGCCGTTCCTATCTTTTGAACCATCATTCGTAAGGTAAGCTTTAACAAAATAAGATGTATTAGAAAGACTTGTTTGGATTTTAGATTCCTGTGTTTTAAGAAAAACACCCCCTGCTACGTTATAAAAAACAAGGCTTGGATGGTCGTTTGTGGGCGCTAATAAAGGTGATTTTTCATGTAAATAAACCCCTTCTGAAAAAGCGGTGGTGGCACTAAGGCCCAAGAAAAGGAAACGCTTCATTTTTTTGAAAAATTTTAGTGTCTTTATAGGAAAATTTTAGAAAAATAGTCGTTAACAAAGTCTTAAATACAGAATTATTTTTTGCACTATTTCCGTACTCCTTATCATGATTAAGACTTTTTTAACCTAAAGTCTTTTATTATGGACTCCTAAAACCAATAAACGCAGTAATAGGTTATTATTATGAAAAAACTATATTTAATAGCTATGGCATCTTTAAGTTTTGCAAGCAGCCAGGCCTCTATGGATCATTATGAAGCAAATAGCAATTACGTGGATTCTTGCTTATCAGATGAACAACGGAATATGCTTAATAAAGAATTTCCTTACATAGTAAACCAACTGGGCCATTCAAGTGAGTTTACTGAAAAGCTCGACATCTTACATAAAGAGCTTTTAGAACTCAACAATCTTTGCAGAGCACACCATAACCCGATGGATGAAGATAACGAAGAGAAGTCTTTAATTCTAGAAGAGCACGCCACCATGGATGAAGATAACGAAGAAAGGTCTTTAAGTATGGAAGAGCACGACACCATGGATGAAGAAAACTCTCATGGGGAGTAGTGGTTTTACAAACTCTTGATTTTTTTAAAAAAACTGTGGTTAGGTTTACAAAAGATAAAGTTAAATTAAAAGCTTCTTAAATGACCACAGTTTTGGATTTTTTACGCCCACTAGTAAGATGTAAGAGCTTAACCCCCAACCAAGCGGGCGCTCTTGATTTTATTGAAGCTGTCTTAAAAAAACTCGGCTTTACGTGTCAACGCTTGACCTTTCATAAAACTGAAAATCTCTATGCCGTCAAAGGAACAAGTGGCCCTAATTTTTGTTTTGCCGGCCATGTGGATGTCGTCTCCCCTCTAGATGAAACTTTGTGGAAACACCCCCCCTTCAAAGGTGTTGTTCATCAAGATACGATCTATGGACGAGGTGTTGTTGACATGAAAGGCAGTATTGCTTGTTATTTAAAGGCTTTAAGTGATTACTTAAAAAACACATCAAATCTTAATCACTGTTTAAGCTTTTTAATAACCAGTGATGAAGAAGGCCCTGCTGTTGATGGAACGATTAAAGTTGTTGAATGGTTAAAGAACAACAACGTTAAGCTCGACCTTTGCATAGTAGGAGAACCAACCAGCGAAAACACCATAGGAGACACCGTAAAAGTAGGAAGACGTGGCAGCCTTAATTTTCACCTAAAAGCACTCGGTCACGAAGGTCATGTGGCTTATCCTCATAAAGCTTTAAATCCTCTAACAGATCTTGTGGCCCTTTTAAGTCAGTTAAAAGCACACACCTTTAAGGAAGAATATTGCTTATTTGCCCCAACAAACCTCGAGATTGTATCAGTAAATACAAAAAATGAGGCTTTCAACATAATCCCCTCAACAGCAGAGGCAAAACTTAATATTCGCTTTACCCCCTCTTTTCAACCATGTGGACTTATCCAGTGGATTAAAAAAGAAGCAACAAAATTCTCTTGCCGCTTTGAAATAGAGGCCTTTTCAAACGCAGAAGCTTTTTATTGCAACACCCCACTCCTTCATGAAAAACTTCGTGAGTGCGTTTATAATGCTATAGATATTAGGCCAAAAATTTCAACCTCCGGAGGAACATCTGATGCGCGGTTTATCAAAGACTTGTGCCCCGTTTTTGAGCTGGGTCTTAAAAATGAAACCGCTCATAAAATAGATGAACACGCCCCCTTAAAAGATCTTGAAATACTTACCAAGATTTACTCGGCTATTTTAAAATCCGTTGAAGCTGGAACGTTTTTATAAAAAAGAAATTCCTTCCTTAAAGTTTAATTTTCTCTTAAAGGCAGAAAAAATCTTGCAAAAGAAAAAGGTGCTACTCCCCTCTATGAGCCAATCTTTCGTGAAATTTTTTAAGCTTTTTGTATACCCGATCATAGATAGAATCTTTAGTATAAAGACCATTTTTAAGTTTTTTTCCAACTGGGTGGCCTAAGAGGAGCTCAAGTGCATCTTCTAAATGATCGATGGTATATATTTTAAAAGACCCATCTTCAACAGCCATCGTCACCTTTTCTAAAAGGGTTAAATGTTCTTTATTTGCGCTTGGAATAATAACACCTTGTGTTTGAGTAAGCCCTCGTTTTTGGCAAAGATTAAAAAAGCCTTCAACTTTTTGATAGATCCCTCCAACTGCTTGCACCACCCCAAACTGGTTAAGAGATCCTGTTACCCCTAAATCTTGCCTCACAGGAAGTTCTGATAAAGAAGAAATAATTGCAACAATTTCTGCAATAGAGGCACTATCTCCTTCAATGCCGCTATAATTTTGCTCAAAAGCTACAGAACAAGAACAAGAAGGTTTGAAAGTTTGCCCAAACAACCCTTTTAAAAGACCATCTAATATAAAGGTGCTCTTTTGTTGCAGTGGCCCTGACATATCACTCAAATGGTCAATATTTATAATGCCCTCTTCGCCAATAAAGGTTTGGGCTGTAATTCTACAAGGAAGCCCAAATTGATGATCTCCTGTGTTAATGACACTAAGGCCGTTTACCTGCCCTATTGCGTTTCCTGTTGTTTGAACTAAAAGCTGGTTATTTAAAATTTCTTCTAAAGCTTCATCTTCATGAGACGCGTTTCGTTGTCGTCTTTCTTGCAAAGCTTTTGTAATATCATCTTGGGTAATTATGTCTTTATTTGAAGTAAGTGCAAAGCTTGAGGCTTCTGCAATCACATCAGATATAATTTCAAAACGAGCCGAAAGTTTATTTCTATGATTTGCCCATCTTGAGCTTTGACCAATGAGTCTTGAAATCCCATCTTTTGAAATAGGAATAGATGAGCTTGATTTAGAAGCCTTTTCAATTAAAGCTGCGTAAGCTAATAAATTGTGAGGCGTCACATCCATAATAGTATCAATTTCTGCTTTGATTTTAAAATAGGTACGAAATTCGGGATCAAGAAAGAAAAAATTGTAATACCATATAGGTGAGGCCACTAAAATAACTTGAACATCTAGAGGAATACTCATCGGTTCAGGAGCATCCATAGTTGGGAGACTGTTTTCACGATGACGTTCACGAATTCTGATTTTTTTGTCCCTTAAGGCTGATTTTAATTCATCCCAAAGAGTAGGATCTTTTGCTAAGGCCTCAGCACGCAAAATCAAAATGCCGCCGTTTGCTTTATGAAGTGTTCCTGGCCTTATAAGGGTGAAGTGCGTTTCATAGCCACCTGCTTCTGTTGCCCTGTATTTAATAGAACCAAAGAGAGCTTCATAGGTAATGGAGGGTTCCAAAATAACTTCTGGGTGCGATAGCTTGCTATTATCAACAAAGACATTAACGGCATAATGCTGTTTTAAAAGTGAGGATCTTACAACTTCATCTTCTTCGTCAAAGGATGTAAATAGATCAGCGTTGCTTAAAACATCTTCTTGAAATTCATCAATCCAATCACCTAAAAAGTTATGAAAATCTTTTTTAAACTCCTCTATAAGTGGAGAAATAACTTGAGTAAGGACATCTCTTTTTATATAAGCTATCTGGGCATCAAGTTGCTTATGCGCTATATGAGACGCCATTGTTAACTGAGATAACATTTCCTTAATAGAAGAGATGTCTTCTACGGAAAAGTTTTGGGGAGGTTTTTTGCGTTGCTTTTCTTTAGCAGAATATATATTAAAGCCTTCTTCATTTTGCTCAATATCAAGACCTTTTGTCTTTGCAAAATCCCTCACTTTAGAAAGCTCTTGAGTAACCTTATCTTGAAGCTTACTGTTTAATACTTCTACTTGTTTTACATAACTGGGGTGATTTAGGGTTTGAATCATTACAGATTGCAAAGACCA
>DATDSS010000207.1:0-2183 GCA_035291245.1 Alphaproteobacteria bacterium
TTGATTAGCAACCCCTTCTGTGGAGACTTTTCCAATTACTGCAGGAACTTCAGGAAGTCCTTTAAAGTAAAACAACCCCATCATAAGAAAAATTGCAAAAACAAAGTTTGCAAGTGGTCCTGCAAAGCTTACCTCTATGCGCTGATAAACACTTTTACTGTTGAGTGTTTGTTTTTTTTCCTCTTCACTAAGTTGTTGAAGAGTTGCTTCATCAGGTCTGCTGGAAGCATCAGCATCCCCTAGCATTTTTACATAGCCTCCTAGGGGGATAAGGCTAAACTTCCATCTTGTACCTTTGGCGTCGTTAAAGCCAAACAGCTCTGCTCCAAAGCCAATAGAAAAAACCTCAACTTTTACACCATGACGCCTGGCTGATAAAAAGTGGCCAAGTTCATGAACAAACACTAAAATTGATAAAACAATAATAAAAGGAACAACAGAGGAAAGTAGAGCCATGGATTTAAGTTTTCTCCTAAAATACAATTTATATAAAAAAGTCTAACGAATAATTTCCCAAAGAACCAGCACAAAGGAAACGGCAAAAAGGCTATCTAGTCTATCTAAGATTCCGCCATGTCCCGGTAAAAACGCTCCGGAATCTTTGATTTCTAATTTTCTCTTCACATAAGACTCTAGTAAATCCCCTGCTTGTGAAATAAGACAAAGCCCTATAACTATTACGAAAAAATTACCATTTACGTAAGAAAGTATCTGTGGATCCCAAAGATCTTTTAGTAAATAAATACTTGATACTGCCCCAAAAAGTCCGCCTAGTGCTCCTGAAATTGTCTTATTGGGGCTGATACGAGGGGCTAATTTGGGACCTTTTAAAAGCCTACCTATGAAAAAGGCAAAAATATCAGCTGCCCAAACAAGAACAAGTAAACTTAACAAAAAGTGATTTTGATTTTGTCCCAAATACAACAAATAAAAGCACGCAATATTAATATAGACATAACCAAGGTTTCTTGCCATATGATTAGCAGAGTTTTGTGTGATTTTTTTCCACTCTTGCAGAGATAAGCCATATAAACAAAGCCATAGAACAGGAAAAAAAGGTGCTTTACTTAAAACACAAAATACGACTATAGGGATGGCAACCATCGTTGACGCAAGTCGAAGGACATACTCACTCGATTTTTTAGGCATAGTTTGTTGTTCCAAAACGTCTCTCCCTTCTGGTATAGTGATCAATGCACTCTTCATATTGTATTTCTGTAAAATCTGGCCAATAACACTCTAAAAACATAAATTCTGTATAGGCCATTTGCCATAACAAAAAATTACTAAGGCGTTGCTCGCCACTTGTTCTAATTAGAAGATCTGGTGCAGGACAAGAACTTGTATCCAAGTAACGTTCAAAAACATCCTCAGTTAGCTCTTCACTTGAAATTTTACCTTCTTTTGAATGATCAATTAACTGTTTACAAGCCGATAAAATCTCTTGTCTTGAGCCATAGCTTAAAGCAATGTTTACGACCAAATTTGTATTATCTTTTGTAAGTGTTGTGGCATGCTCCATCATATCCACCAGATTTTTAGCTAAAGAGGATCTATCTCCTAGAAATCGTAAAGATATCCCTTGCTTATGGAGAGTTGCTAATTCTGACTTAAGATAGAATTTAAAAAGCCCCATAAGGTCATCTACCCACTCTTTAGGCCTTTTCCAATTTTCTGAAGAAAACGCGTAAAGAGTAAGATACGAAACACCCAAATTTATAGATTTTTCTATGACTTTTCTGACTGTTTTTACACCTTGTTGGTGGCCTGCTATGATGGGAAGCCCTCTTGTGCTTGCCCACCTGCCATTTCCATCCATAATAAAGGCGACATGGGTGGGGGCTGCCCTTTCTTCATAAGTCTTAGTCATCTTTTTCTCCGTACAAACAACGATAAACGGCAGCTTTTTCTTCGTCTATTACACGCGCTTCATCTACAAGCATAATAGGAATGGAACTTCTAATAGGATAAGCAAGGCCCGCTGCTTGGCTAATCAATTCTTGATTTTTTTCATCATAGACCAATTTTGTTTTAGTTAACGGACAAACCAAAAGATCAAGTAATTTCATATCCATGAAAAATCCCCTCTTAATGCAATTTATGATGGGCTAAAGTATCATAGCTTGCCATATCTAATAAAGAAAAAATAACGTTATAGCGATCTTTTTGTGATACAGCCTCAA
>DATDSS010000208.1:0-6779 GCA_035291245.1 Alphaproteobacteria bacterium
AAACTATGATTGTTATATAATAATCAAAATCTCTTTTAAAGAGGCGTTTTTTAGTGATAGGACTTCTTGATGCGAACTCTTTTTTTGCGTCCTGTGAAAAGACCTTTAGACCAGATCTTTGGGGTAAGCCTGTATTAGTACTTTCTAATAATGACGGTTGTGTCATAGCCAGATGTCCTTACGTCAAAAAACTGGGCATTCCCATGGGGGCTCCTTTTTTTAAAATAGAAAAGCTCGTAAAAGAACACAACATATCAGTCTTTTCATCTAACTTTTCTCTTTATAAAGACATGTCTCAAAGGATGATGCGTCTCATCAAAGAAACCGTACCAACTGCAACCGTTTATTCCATTGACGAAGCCTTCATTGATTTTAAAGGTATAAATGATCCTGTTAAGTTAGCTAAGATTTTAAGAAAAAAAGTCTCAAAAGGTCTGGGACTTCCAACAGCTATTGGGATTGCTCCAACAAAGACTTTAGCAAAAGTAGCAAATCATATTGCAAAGCAAACAGGGGTCTGTTTTCTAAAGGATACAGCTGAAATTGATGAAGTGTTAAAAATTCTGCCTCTTTCAGATGTCTGGGGAGTTGGGAAAAGAACGTCCCAAAAGCTTCAAAAATACGGAATTACAACTGCTTATGACCTCAAAAATGTAGATCCAAAGTGGATGAGACGTTTATTCACAGTCACTGGAGAACGGCTGGTTTTAGAGCTTAATGGTATACCTTGTTTTCAGGATTTAAAATCTTCAAGGCAAAGCTTTCAGTCAAGCAGAAGCTTTGAAACTCCTTTAAAAACTTTTGATGAACTTAAACAAAGGATTCATACCCATGTAACAACTGCTTGCTCTATTTTAAGAAATCACCACTTAAAAGCAAAGAAAATTACAGTTTTTATGACAACGAACAGGTTTAAAGAAGAGGTGTATAGTAACGAAAGCACAAAAGAACTGCCTTATGCAGGTGATGATACGCTAACTTTTTTACATGCTTCAACAGCAGCGCTTCAAAGCATTTTTAAAGAAGGTCCCTCTTATACCAAAGCTGGCATCATTCTTCATGAGCTTTATAAAAAAACTGAAGAAATTTTATGCTTAGAACTTTTCGATGACTATATAAAAAAACCATCCCTTGATCCCGTTTTAGATCTCCTTAACAAACGATTTGGAGCAGGCACGATTCACTTTGTAAGTTGTCTTAAAGGATTATCCCTTATCGGTAAGAAAAAATTTACGTCCCCATCTTACACAACAAAATGGGATGATATTTTAGTGGTAGGCGGCTGACCTTATGTTTTTTAACTGAAACAAATGACATCACGTAAACATATTAATATCAAAATAATAACAAGATATTAACCTAATATTATTCAGATATTAATGAGCGAATTGCCGGATTCTTTATTATAGACTAATCATACCCCCTTCTAATAAGATTCTGTCGTATCTGTTTTTTTAAAAGTAATTTTATTTCATTATTTTGATCTCACGTTTCTTAGAAATCCGATATTTAAGGTTCAAAAATCCAAGAATAAGACTGCTCTTTAATTGAAAATAACCCAAGAAAAACAGATGCGACAGAACCTCTCAAAGCCCGTTTCCCTGTTTCAACGGTTGTTCTTAGGCTTATGGGGTTACAGGTTTTTTGAATAAAAATCACAGGAAGTACGGAAGAGCCAAAAAAATGAGGGGAATCGTCATTGCCAATCTCATTAACAAGTGGAATTCTTTCGGAAGGTGCATTTGCTTGAAAGCAGGATAATTCTGTCCAAAATAGCCCAAACTCATACCCTGCCGAACAAAGCCTTTATGTTACTCTTTTCTTTTAAAATGTTTGCGGCGGCAAACATTTTCCCTAATATCCTATTTTTTCAAGCAGTTGGGTCAAAGAGACCTTAAGTAATTCTTTTTCATCTCCACTTAATTTATAAATCGCAGAATCTTGAATTAAAAACTTCCCTTCTTTTAATTGAATTCTTAAAATATTTTTCGTGGAAGATGATTTTCTTTTGGAATCATTCATCAAAAAAGACATCATTTCGTCCTCTGACTCCATTTTTAAAAGTCTTCTAAAAATGTCACGTTCTTTGATTCCATTATCAATAAGATAGTTTTTTACATACCTTGGTAGCTTTGCATAGGAAAGATAATTGGAAACCGTTGATTTGTCTTTTCCTATTTTTTTAGAAAGCTCTGTTAATTCCCCCCAGTTTGCTTTTTCATAAAGAGATTGAAGCGCGTCTCCAAGCTCCACAGGATGCAAATCAGATCTTTGAATATTTTCAATTAGAGCAATCTCTTCGGCTTTTTCATCATCAATGATGATACATGGGACTTTTTCAAAGCCAACAAGTTTGGCTGCTCGCAAACGTCTTTCACCACTAACAACTTCAAACTTACCTTCTTCATCATGAGATCTTATAACAAGGAGGGGATTTTTAACACCATACTCAGAAATTGTCTCGCTTAGGTTTTTAATTTCTTCATCGTTAAAAACTTTTCTGGCTTGTTTTTTATAAGGAATTAAAATGTCTGTGGACAAATAATAATATTCTCCAACACCACTTTCCCTTCCAATAGACGCTCTTAAAAGAGTGTCAAAAGCACCTGACATTTTTTGAAAATTACCACTTGGTTCTTTGTATCTAACTTTTCCCATATGTTCTATCCTCAATTATTCTTACTTTTTTGAACAAGGTACATTCCAAGTTCCACAATATCTTCTAAAGCAATAGAATTTTTTTTTGCAACGCATGGTAAAGGTAAACCTTCTTTTGCTGCAATGTTGAAATCTTCTGCTCGCCTTACAGCAAAATCTGGTACCAGATACTTGGAAAAATTTTGTCTTAAAACAGCCATAGCTTCAGCTGCTGTTCCATAACGATCTTCATATTTATTAGGCACAACAATAATTTCTGGTGGATTAATATCCATCATTTTAGTAAAAGCTTGCATGTCTTCAAATAAAACGTTCAAAGCGGCAATGCTATAAGGCTGAGTTTCGCAAGGAACACAAATCATATCAGCAAATGTTGTTAAATTTCTAATGATATAGCTAATATTTGGGTTTGTATCAAAAAGAATCACGTCATAATGATCTTTCAAAGCCCCTAGTTTTAACTTAAATTGCTCCTCTCGACGCCCCATCATAGAAATTTCCATATCAAATCTTGAACAAGAAATGTTAGAGGGGATGCAATGATACCCAGGGAAAATTTCAACAATAGCTTCAGTTGGTGGGATGTTTTTTAAAATAACGTCATAAAGTGTTAAAAACTTATCTGAGATATTGAGGCCCAAAGAAGAGGTAAGGTTTCCTTGGGGATCTACATCAATGACCAAGACCTTATACCCCCAAATAGCAAGAAGGGTCGAAACCTGGAAACACAAGCTTGTTTTACCTGTTCCCCCCTTAAAATTGTAAAAACCCCATACTTTTTTATCAATTTGATAACGATCAGAAACATAATATTTCAATACTTCTTGAGCTGTTTTAAGACTATAGCGAAGGTTTCTTTGGCTTCCTGTATCAATATGCTGGATATTATTGGAGGTAATATACCTATTAATGGTTGAAGCATGTTCTTTAGAAACAACTGCCATCATACGTTGCGTTAACTGAAGGGATTCTAATTTCATTAAAGTATAATAAAAGAGATCTCATACTAAAGTAGTGTAATGTATACTTATTAACCTATCAACTTATTTTTAATTTTAGAAAAAAATAGGTTGAAGTTTTTCCTTAGGGTTTTATAATATCTACTGTGAAGGCAATTTAGGTAAAATCTTGTGGGTATTTTTAACGAGTTGACAAAAGTGAAAAAAGATTTGATTAGTGACTTAAGCTTATTAAAGCAAAGAAATTTGGAAAGGGAAAAGATGAAGAAAAAAGCTTCATAAAGCAAAAAAGAGGGTTACCCCTCCCGTTTGTCAATTTTTAAAAAACAGAGAGAAAAACTCATCCATAAATAAAAACCAAAACCTAACTTTATTTAGGATGAGTTTGACAGATTTGTCAATGTTTTCTCCTGTTTTTTAAAAATAAACTTTATCAAAAAAGTAACTTTTTAAGAAAGAGAAAGAAGATTTATGGCATCCTTACTACTTACAAATGACTCGGTAAGAGTCGTTCAACCAAAAGTATCCAAAGAATTTGGTGAAAGACAAGCCAAGCTTTTACAGCAAGTTCATTTTTGGATTCAAAATCAAAACAATAAAGGTACAATCCACAACGGTAAAAAATGGGTCTATAACACCTATGAAGATTGGGCCGAACAAATAGGTGTATCCGTTGCAAGCATTGGAAGATATTTTTATTACCTAAAAAAAAGAGGGGTCATTCTTTCTGATTTTTTAAATCATAGAAGAAGTGAAAGAACAAAGTACTACACAATCAATTACGATCGTTTAAATGAAATATTTGGTGAAACGAGTGAAGAATTCCACCCAAAAAAAGATGCTAAAACACTCATTTTGAGTGGATCATCCACTCAAAATGAGCGAATCTATATACAAAGAGAACATACAAAGATTAATAATAATTCTTCTGAAGGCGAGCCTTCTAAAAAATTAGTTAATTTTTGTGATAATTTTAAAAATCCTTCTGGAAACGTTTTGCAAGAAGGGATCATTGATCAAAAACCTTTGAGTATTCCAGAAACTATCAAAAAATATCCCCCAGAAAATATTTCAGAAAATATTCAAGAGAAGGTTATTCAAACAACTAACTCCAAAAACTTTCAACAAGAAATAAGTCTTGAAATCCAACAACAACTCCAAGATATTCAATCCAATTCTTCTCAAAAATCCTCTAAAATAAACAAGCAAAGCTTTTCTCAAGAACCCTTAAAATCCAAAGAAAACCAACCCTCTCACCCCCTTAGCAAGGACAAAAACACCCTTGAAAAAGCCTCTGTGGTTCTTACACAACTGCTTGAAATTTATAACCAAGAGGTTGGCTATTACGTTGGGAACGTCACCTTAAACAAGGATAGAGCTCGGTTTTTAATGGCTGGTTACATCAAAAAATTTGACAAAAATCTGGATAAATGGAGACTTTTTTGTAAATCAATCGTCTCCAGCGACCACCTCTTGGGAAAAATTAACAAGACTTTTAAGCTTTCTTTTGATTGGGTTTTAAAGTTTACAACCATCGACAAATTTTTAAAGGGAGACTACGGAATACGTAAGACTTTAAGCCAACTTGAAGCTGAAAAAGACGCTCAAAAAGAAAAAGAGCAGGCCCAAAATGAGCCCCTTAAAGACCTCAAAACTCATGAAAATTTCCCAGAACTTAGAGCTCAAATTTTAAAAGATTTAGGAGCACAAGTTTACCAAGAAACCTTTAAAAACTGCACCTTTGACCAAGAAGAACGCTTTTGTCCCTTTACGGGCGAACTGGATAGTTTTTTTGTTATTGAAGCCCCAACCAAAGAAATAGAAGCCCAGATTCAGTGGCGTTACAACAGCTATTTAGATCAAGATTTCATCAAAGGGAATGCTCAAAAAATTAAGTTTGATAAGATTTTAAGTAAATTCGAAAAAGATACGCGAAATCAAGAGAATTTAAAGACTTTTGAAACTTTTTCGTCTTGGAAAAATACCATGACCTTAGAAGAACAAAACGATCTTTTAAAGGTTAATGGCTACCGCTTTGAAGCTGATGATTTATTTGGGTTGGCTTGCCTTTTCAACGTGTTTAAAGAAACTTTTAAAAAAGAGAAGAGAGCTGCTTAAGGGAGAAAACTATGTTAAATCCAATTTTTAAAGAAAGCGAAATTTTTAAAGTAGAAAAATCTCTTATCAGCATTTTCGGTCTTCACAAAGCCCTATTTTTAGGAATTCTACACAGAAAAATCCAATTAAAAGAAGAAAAAGGTGTTGAATTTGAGGGAACTTGGTGGGTTGCGGGAACAGTAAAACAATGGGCAGATTTGGTAGTTGCCAGTCAAAGAACAGTCATACGTTATGTGAATACTCTCAAAAAGTTAGGCGTTATTTCAGTTAAGGCTTTAGATGAAGAAAAAATGGACCATACCAATTATTACACCATCAACTATGATAAATTAAGAGCTTGTGAAAAAACAACACAAACCCTAGATTTTTTAAAATTCCCAGTCGTGTGACTTATGCGTAAAAACTACTTCTGCCAAAGTGTTTCAAAATTTTCTAGATAGTTTTTAGCCAAAACTTTATCGTTGATAATTAACAAGTTTTCAGAGTTCCTTTTATAAGCTCCTACAGAAAAGTTATAAGAGCCCGTTACAACAAGGCTTTCATCAACGATCATGACCTTATTATGAGACAGTCCATGAGTTTTTTCGATTTTAACCTCTACGCCAACTTTTTTAAAATCTGATAACGTGTTTTTGCTTTTACCGTTTAAATGGTCTTTATCAAGCAAAATTTGAACATCTTTTCCTTCTTTTTTAAGGGTTGTAAGAGCTTTTATAACTTCTGGATCTTTTAAAGAATAAGCTTGAACTTTTATGATTTTTTGAGTGCTCTTAATGGTTTTTAAAAGAAGAGTTTGGCATTTTTTAGAAGGCGTAAAACATACAGACAGTTCTTGAGGAAAGGGTAGGGGAGAGACCTTATTTTCAAAAACTTCATAGGTAATTCCAAGGATTGCAAATCCAAAAACAAGAGCAACCCCTTTCCAAGTAGGGCGTTTTTTAAAAGGAGCTTTAGGGGTAATTTTTTTCATAAACTCTTAAAAATATATTCTAAAAGTATAAGGGTTTTCCAAAAAAAATCTACCAGATGACAAAATTCTTTTAA
>DATDSS010000209.1:0-5257 GCA_035291245.1 Alphaproteobacteria bacterium
CACTTAATTTACTTTTCAAAGATCTCTTGAAGGTCGTTGCCGCTTCGCTCTTTTTCGCTTCGCTTCATCGCTGCCTTCGTGTTATTATAAGTAGCCCACCCCCACCCTTTTGTCAACTCCCTTTTTAAATTTTTTTTTGAAAAATATCATTTTTTTTGTAATTAAATTGAAACATGCTCTAAAAAGCTAGACAAAGCCTTAACTTTCTTCTATTTGTTTTTTTTGCATTTTTAGCATGCTAAATTCGATGTCATTACAAACATTTATTAAAGGTACCTATTTTTTGGTAAAATTACTCCTCACACTTTTTTTTACTTTCTTTGCCCCCCTCTCTCTTTCTTGGGGCGAGTTAAATGGCTTAGAAACTAGGCTTCAAGAAACCGCTACTTATTTTACAAGAAATTTTAAAGATACGTCCTATAGTGACGTTGACGTTTATAATTTGGTTCGAGCTGTAAAGAAGAACAGAAAGCTCTACCCGTTCTATCTCTTAAAATTCGAGGGGGGGCGGTGGAACCTTTTTAGTATAAAAAATGGCCCAAAGTCAATTAACACCGGTTTAAACATTGACTATTTGATAACTTGGCTTAATAAAAATGCGACAGATTCGATAAAAAATGGCTTAACTCTTGTCGTTTACCCTCAAGAGCCCTATCTTTCCTTCCAACATATAGATAACAAGACTCAAAGCGACCTCTTAAAGTGTAGTAAAAAGGTCCCCCTCTTACTCCCTTGCTTACACCCAAAATTTGCGTGGACCTATGAAGCCATTTTGATGCCAGATCCTTGGATGCTACAAGAAGGCTATAAAAAGCAACTTACACTCAATTAACAACGACTGAATTTGAAAAACTGCCAGCTAAAATACCAAAAGTTTTTTTTAGAGGGGCATTCAATAGTTCATCTAGCCTTCCTTTTACGCTTAGCAATGCTTTAAAGTCGGATAGATTCAATTTAGGCCTACTTTCTTTGAGCTTTAGCTGGATTGATATGGGCTTTACCCAAGAACACCCCAGTAAAGATGACTCAAATGAATCCAAAGAGTTCATGGAATGGTTCACCAATCACCCTGTTTCCAAAAAAATCTCAAAGCCCGTTAATTTCATCAGCCACGGAAACTACAAATATTTAATTTCAATAGATGGGTTTGGAGCAGCTTGGACTCGCGTTCCTTATATCCTTTGCACAGGCTCTGTCTTGCTTTTAAGAGCAGATTGTCACGAGTTTTTCTATAAGCTTATGCAACCAAATGAAACACACATCGAAATAAATTCTGGCCTTACAAATCTTGAAGAACGTTACAAATATTTAGAAGAAAATCCTGAAATTGCTCAAAGAATCGGTGATCAAGGACGAAGGTTTGCGATAGATTATTTAAACCCCGACGCTTTGGATTTCTATCTTAAAACTGTTATTTATCAGCTCAATGAGGCCTATGAGCCACCTGAAAGCGCTTGGGGCAAAATAAAACTCACATGGGCAAAGATGTGTCTGTTTTTAGGCGTTTAGCTTCTTAAAAAACTCGCATGGCATTAACTCTTTTTTAACATCCTCTGCCTTAAACTTAAACTTAAGTGGATGTTTGAGGGGGATCGATATTTCCTTATGTTAATGACGTTATTTAATAAGATTAAGTCAATTTTTGAGAGGATTTTTTATCTAAATGGCGCAAAGCCCCGTCTAACCCTTTTTTGGCTCCGGTATGTTTCTTGTCCCCTTTTACTTTTTAAAATAATAACAAAAAAACGCACCTCGCACCTTTTAAAAAGGGTTTTGCCTGTAATTTTAAGCCTATTTCCTTTTAGTGATTCCCTTCAGGCGAGAGAAATCAAAGATATCGTTGCAAGTGGGCACCTTATTGTTGGAATTTGTCAAATTGATCAACCCCCTTTTTACGAACATTCTCCTGACTTAAAAGGGCATGATATTACTCTTGCTAACGGGCTTGCTAAATCTTTAGGGGTAAAAGTTACCTTTGATGAAGCCTCTAAAAATTGGGATGACCTGGTAGAGCGCCTTGAACACGAAAAAATTGATCTAGCCATTTCCTTTTTAAGCCAAACTTCTACAAGAGCTAAAACCATTTTATATTCCAAGCCCTATGCCAAAATTCACCAAGCTATCCTTGCCAATAGACTTAGGCTTACCCATGCGTTAAATGAAGGAAGAAAGACACTTCAAAACATTTTTACCGGACCAACGGAAAGTCTGCTTGTCTATGAAGGGTCTTCGTACATCAAGTTTGCAAGAGAAATTTTTCAAGGGCATGTAAAGCTTCAAGAATTTAAAACCCAAAAGGAAATTATGGAGTCTTTGTTAGAGGGGCTACACACTGGCTTTATTTGCGATCAAGTAGAAATCAAAACTTACATGAATTCCCACCCAGACGCAGGCCTCAAGCTTTTACCCATCACCCTAAGAAATCATTTCGACTTAATTTCTGTTGGCATAGGTCCTAAAAATTATGACTTGCAGCAGTTTGTGAATATTTATTTACAAAGCACCGGCTTTTTTATTGACTTAGATGACTCTTTTAAAGTGCCGTTAGGTGACAAAACTACTTGAGGGAACAAATGACAGATCCACTTCAAAAAATTTGGGATAAACTAAAAGTTAGAACGCTTCGCTTTGACATCATTGCTAGTTTTTTAGGGCTATTTATTGTTTCTGCAAGCTTTATCTTGCTTTACACTTATTCCGAAACAAAGCGCATCAGCTTGGATTTTGCTCAACAACTTTTAGTTAAAATCACAGACACAACCACAGAAAAAGTCAACAACTACTTAGGAGACACCAAAAGTGCCGTTCACTTTTCAGAAAGTCTCATAGACCCCACCAAAGAAGGCTTTTTAACAGATGAAAAGCTGCGTAATAGCTTTATAAGGCTTTTGGCCATGTATCCCTATTTAAACGTCATTCAAATAGGTCTGTTTAATGGGGATTATTTATCTGTTGAAAGAGCTCATAGCAACACAAAATACATTACCACGCCTGATAAGCCCCTTCAAAGCAATATCGTTTATTTAAGTCAACACCAAATCCGCTCCTCATCAGGCAAACAACCTCAAGAAACATGGACTTATTTTGACAAAAATGGCAAAATTGTCTCTCAAGAAGTGAACGATTTTTTGGTATACGATGCCAGAAAGCGCCCCTGGTTTTTACTAACTGAACAAAAAAGGCGTTTTAATTGGTCTCCTGTTTATACCTTTAGCTTTTCAAATCTTCCAGGTATTACAGCTTCCATTCCCCTTTACCTTCCCGATGCCACCCAAGAAAAACTTATAGGCGTTGTTGGAATTGATTTATCTCTAGAAGAAGTGTCTTTATTTTTAAAACAAAATAAAGTTTCGCAAAACGGGGATAGCTTTATTTTAAATGAAGATAATCAACTTGTAGCTTCGTCCAATACAAGCCATTTGGTTTCAAAAGACCCTCAAAGCGAAAAGATTATTACCATCAGTGATATTGCAGATGAACACTTAAAAATTGCTCAAAATTTATTTAAAACTGAAAGTCAAAATACCTTTAGCTTTTCTTATAACAATGTCAACTATATGGCCTCTTTTCTAAATCTTAAAAACGAAGCAGATAATTTTTGGACTGGCTGCATCGTTGTCCCAGCTGAAGATTTTTTAACTGAAGCAAAGGGGATTCGTCAAAACATTTTACTGATGATTCTTTTATCAATTACCATTTCGTGCATTTTCATCTTTATCTTATCTAAAAAAATCTCTACCCCTATCGTGGCTGTGGCAAATGAAACAAAAAAGCTTCAAGAGCTAGACATTTCTTCGAAATTTGAGCTTCAAAGCAATATTGTTGAAATAAGGGATATGCTTACATCGATTTCTTCTATGAAAAATAGTTTGGCGTCTTTTAGTAAATTTGTCCCTAAGAGTCTTGTAAAAAAACTCATGCAAAAAGGAACAGAAATAAAACTAGGGGGGCGCAAAAAAGATCTTACCATTTTGTTTACTGATATCGAAAATTTCACCAATATCTCAGAAGGAATTTCTCCTGAAAAACTTGTATCACATTTATCATGCTATTTAGATGAATTATCAACTATTTTGACAGATAACAACGGCACCATCGATAAGTATATAGGTGACGCCATCATGGCTTTTTGGGGGGCCCCTCTTGCAGACAAAAATCAAACCCCTAATGCTTGTCACGCCATGCTTTTATGCCAAAAAAAATTGGGCGAATTAAACAGACTTTGGGAAATAGAGTCAAAACCGATCTTAAGAACACGCATGGGGCTACATAAAGAAGAAGTCATTGTTGGTATTATTGGGTCCCAAGAAAAAATGAACTACACCGTGGTCGGAGATGGGGCAAATCTTGCCTCAAGACTAGAAGGCATGAATAAGCATTACGGCACCAATTTACTTGTAAGTGAAGAAGTCTTTAAAGCAGTAGGAGACACCTTCCTTTTCAGGCCTCTTGATGTGATTACAGTAAAGGGTAAGAAAAAACCCATCAAAATTTATGAACTCATGGCCCAAAACAAAGGGGACCCCTCTCTTTTACCAAGCAGCTCTCAAAAAACGCTAAGTGATCTTTTTACCAATGCTTTTAGGGTTTATTTACTTCATAAATGGCAAGAAGCCTTAGAACTATTTAAACATATTGAACAACTCTACCCAAACGATCCTCCTACAAAGCTTTACATTAAGCGCTGTGAAGAGTTTAAGCTCTCCCCTCCCCCTTTGGACTGGGATGGCGTTACCAATTTTAAAACAAAGTGAGTATCATGGCTTATAAAAAAATCACATTTATCAGCCTTTTATCCAACCATTGGAGCTTTGTCATTGGTATTATTGGCGGCATCGGTTGTGGCCTTTTATTTAAAGAGTTTGCAAAAGAGCTTCAACCTTTTGCTCAGCTTTATATCAATTTGCTGCAAATTTCAGTGATCCCCGTTATTATCATTACCGTTACAACGGGCATATCACGTATGATCAGTCATCATCATGCTAAAAAAAATGCTGCTAAAATTTTTGGTGTTTTAGGGGGGCTTTTACTGTTTTCTTCTATTATATCAACTTTTATCGGCTTTTTTTTAACCCCTGGAGAAGGCTTAAGCGCCCAACCTGAAATCGCCTCTATCCTTGAAAAAAGCAAAGATCTCTCTAGGGAACTTTTTTTAGACCTTAATGAAGAAATTGTTTTATCTCAACACTCAAGCTTTATGAAGTTCTTGTTAACTGCTGTTCCTAGTAATATATTTCAGTCCCTTTCCCAAGGATCT
>DATDSS010000210.1:0-2128 GCA_035291245.1 Alphaproteobacteria bacterium
GAATTTGAGCGCCCTCTTCAAGTCCATAAGTCACAATACGCCTGTCTGTAATAGATTCACTTAAGTCTTTTACAACCGTGTGGTCTGTACATAAAATGCCAAGCCCATAAAAGGGCAGTTTTTCGATAAATTGTTTAAAAGAACTCTTAAGTGTTTCAAAATCTTTATAAAAATCCATATGTTCAGGGTCAATGTTGGTAACAACTGCAATAGTTGCGGGGAGTTTTAAAAATGATCCATCAGATTCATCCGCTTCTGCAATAACCCATTCCCCTTTTCCAAGATAAGCATTTGTGCCATGGGTGTTTAAGATTCCCCCATTGATAACCGTTGGATCAAGATCTGCTGCATCAAAAAGAGCTGCAATCAAAGATGTTGTTGTTGTTTTTCCATGAGTTCCAGAAACCGCAACCCCGTGCTTAAGATGCATGATTTCTGCAAGCATTTCTGCACGTTTAACAACTGGGATTTTTCTAAGGCGGGCTTGTAAAAGTTCTGGATTATTAGACTTAATAGCTGTTGATATGACAACGACTTGAGCAGTTTGAACATTTGAGCTTTCATGACCAATGAAAACTTTGACGCCTTTTTCCTCTAAACGTTTTGTGTTGGCGTTTGAAGAACTGTCGCTTCCTTGAACGATAAAGCCTAAATTATGTAAGATTTCTGCAATCCCGCTCATACCTATACCACCAATACCAATAAAATGAATAGTTTTTAAGAAATGGGAGCGTACTTGCATAAATTTTAACTCTATTTTGAAATGGCTTACTCTTTAAGAGGTAGCAAATTCTTGATCTGTTGCGCAAGTAGTTGGGTGGGGTTTTTATAAGGAAAATGTTCTTTTATTGCATTTTGTATGGATTCATATTGTTTTGGGGTGATTTTTTTTAAAATTTCTTTCAAACTCTTGCCGCTTAAATCCTTTTCTTCTAGCAGTATACAAGCACGTTTGTCAAAAAGAGCTTTAGCATTAAAATATTGGTGATTATCCCTTGCATAAGGGTACGGGATAAAAAGAGCAGGTTTTTGCAAGAACAAACACTCGAAAACAGTTGAGGCACCAGACCTTGCCAAGACAAGATCACACTCTTTCATTAAGCCTTCAACATCTTTAAAAAAAGGAGCAACTGTTGCAGTTATTCCAACATGTTCATATAAGGCCTTAATAAGGTTTACGTCGTTTGGGCGCACTTGATGAGTTATTTGGATGTTTTCATGATTTAAATCTATAAGCTGTTGAGCTAAAGGAATACCAAGAGCTGTAGCTCCTTGAGATCCTCCTAAAATCAAAATTTTTAAATTTTTTATGTCAAAGGGCTTTTTTTCGTTTTCAAATTGTGTAAAACGAACTGGGTTTCCTATGCACTCTCCTTTAAGTCCTTGCGTATTTTCATAACTTAAAAATACTTTTGAAGCAAATTTTGCTAAAACCTTATTTGTACGACCTGCTAGTGCATTTTGTTCCATAATCCAGGTGGGAATTTTTAAAAGCTGTGCTGCTAAAACTGTTGAAAAAGCACTGTATCCTCCAAATCCGATCACAAGCTGAGAGTTCTTTGATTTGTGGATTTTTAACATTTTAAAGGTGTTCAAAGCGATATCTTTAAAAAATAAAAGCTTTGATAAAAGTCCACTCCCCCAATGAAAAGACAAAACTTTACAAGGGATATCTTGAAGATAGCTGTGCCCTCTTTTATCAGTTACAAAAGTGCAATCATAGCCCTCTTGAACAAGAGCTTTATAAAGGCTAAGGGCTGGAAAAACATGCCCCCCCGTTCCACCGGCGCTAATAATTATGTGTCTTTTTGTCATTTTTTCACTCTTTAAAAACCAAAACCCCTCGCTGTGTTAAAATTTCTTCGATAAGTTCTATTAATGTATGACCAGCTGTTATATGACACTCTTGAATACGTGCAGTTATCTTAGACGGTGCTAGTAAAATATGATCGCAAAGATCGCTTGCTGGTTTTCCATCGCCCCCTAAAAATCCAACTGTTAAAACGCCTCTTTCTTTTGCAACTTGAAAGGCTTTTAAAACGTTTGCAGATCTGCCAGATGTGGTTAATCCGACAATGGCATCCCCTTTTTGGCAAAGCCCCTCAAGAGGTCTTGAAAAAATTTCTTC
>DATDSS010000211.1:0-2515 GCA_035291245.1 Alphaproteobacteria bacterium
GAAGATCGTGGATCTTCAAGGCTTGCAAAGTAGGTGCCCAGAGTTTCTTTCATTATTCACAATGATTTAATAAGTTTTATCAAAATTTATCTGAAATCTTTGCTTATGTCCCTTATTTTATTTTCGTGCGTAGGCCCTGGATCCCAAGGCGGTAAAAAAGGTTGGTTATTTAATCAAAATAAGATTTTTCAAGATACATCAGCAACTATAACACCTACTAACTCAGGGGTTACCTTTATAGTATCAGGAGCTAATTTGCAAAACCCAACACGTTATATATCTTTTGGTACTTATGACGTTATTGAAACAAAAAATTCAGGCGAATTTTCAAACTATGTGGATAACATCGCTCAGTTATTAAGTAAATATAGCAATTGTAAAAAATTAAAAGCAATTAGAAGTAACAATTCTTTTAACTCTTCTATGCTTCCAAGCCTTTTACTTGACTAAAGATAACTTTTTGTCTCTTAAATTTAAAAAGCACTCGTAAGGGTGCTTTTTTTGTTAAAATGAATGATGTTGAAAATTTTTTCTGTTTAAAGGGAATTTAGATTTTTGTTTCTAAAAGTTTAACAGCTGCTGCTTTGGCTTCGTCTGTAATGTTTTCACCAGAAAGCATCCGGGCAATTTCTTCTAAACGTTCTTGCGCAGAAAGCTCTTTTACAAAAGAAATTGTTTGCTCTTGCTTAGAGGATTTATAGATTAAAAAGTGATTATTTGCAAGGCCTGCTACTTGTGGCGCGTGGGTAATTGCTATTACTTGGTGTGTGTTTCCAAGGACTCTCATCTTTTGGCCCATAGCAAAAGCCACGGCTCCTCCTACACCTGTATCAATTTCATCAAAAAAGAGGGTAGGGCACCCTAAAATTTCACTCATAACTATTTTAAAAGCTAGTTGAAACCTGGAAAGTTCGCCGCCTGAAGCACTTTCTTGTAATAAAGAAGGGCGTTGCCCCTTGTTCATTGCCACCCAAAAAGTAGCCACATGAATACCTCGTAAGCTCCAGTCGTTTTCAGGCAGTTCTTCAAAGCGAACCTCGAATGCGGCTTCTTTTAGCATTAAGTCCTTAAGTTCACTATGAAGTTTTATCTCAAGATCTTTTGCAACAAGCTGTCGTTTTTTTAAAAGGTCTAAAGAATCCTTAATAAAAATATCTTTTAAGCTTTCCAGCTCAGTTTCTAAGGCGTTCAGGCGGTCTTCATAAGTAAAAAGGCTACTAAGTCTGTCTTGTAAGGACTTTAAAACAGTGGGTAATTCATCAGTTTTAACTTTATAGGTCCTTGCCAAGGTCTTTAAAAAATGAAGACGGTCTTCTATGTTTTGATAGGTCTTTGGGTTAAAATCCAACCCCCTTGATAGTTTTTGTAAAAGCGAGGCTGCTTCTTGAAGCTCAACTTCACAACGTTCTAAGGCCTGGGAGGCTTCTTTTACTTGAATTCTCCCCAGATCAAAAACTTTTTCTACATTTTTTTGGCATTTGTGAAAAGTTGACCAAAAAGTTGAAGATCCTAAAAAGCTCAAGGCTTCGTCTAAATTAGAAGAGATTTTTTCATAGTTTTGAAGCGCTAGTCTTTGCTGGAGGAGATCTTCTTCTTCGCCAACGCGCACTTGGCCACCTTCTAAGGTTTCAAGCGCTTTTTCAAGTTCCTCTTTTTGATCTAAAAGTTCATGATACTCTTTTTTGGCAAGCTTATAACTTTTTTCCAATTCTTTGAAAGAATTAAAACTTTCTTTAACTTTTAATAAAATGGGGTCACTTTTTAAAAAGGTGTCTAAAATATCTGAGGGTTTTAAGCTTTGCCCAAACCTGTCAAACTGCCCTTGGATATCTAGCAGATGAGCGCTTAAATTTTTAAGTAAAGAACTACTTACAATTTGATCATTTAAATATGACTTAGACCGACCTGCTGCACTTAAAACTCTTTTTAAAATAATATCTTCTTGAAGATCTATCTCAAAGTCTTGGTTGTTAAAAAACTCTTGAGCACTTTTATTTTTTGAAATATCGAAAGAGGCTGTAATAATGGCTTGATCACATGAAACTCTAACTAAAGAGCTCTCACTTGCGTCTCCTTTCAAAAGAGACATAGCATCAAGAAGCATTGATTTACCAGCCCCTGTTTCACCTGTAAGGGCGCTAAAGCCGTCTTTAAAGTTTAGGTCCAATTCTTTAATTAAGACAAAATCTTTAATATATAGGCTACTTAGCATCTTAAAAAACTTACTTTTTTGACGAATTCAACAAAGCGTAAGAAGCTTTATACCATTTATTATCTGGATAATTATGCCCCAAAACTGCTGCTGCAGCTTCTGCTTGTTCACGAATCCCCAAAGAGAGATAACACTCAACCATGCGGTGAAGCGCTTCTGGAATATAAGAGGTTGTTTGGTAAGTTTCTACAATAGATTTATACCTATTAAGAGCAGCTAAATGAGACCCCTGATCCAAGTAATATCTGGCGACTTCCATTTCCTTAGAAGCCAAGTGATCTTGGATAAGGTCAAGCTTATATT
>DATDSS010000212.1:0-2290 GCA_035291245.1 Alphaproteobacteria bacterium
TCTCGACTTAATAAAGTAACAAAAAGGAAAATCAATGTTAAAAAAACTTTCATTTATTACAGGGCTTTTTTCACTAAGCGTCTGTTTTGCAGAAATAAAGGTTGAAAACACTTATGCAAGAGCTGCTCAAACGTCTGAAAATTCAGCACTGTACGCAGATATTCAAAATACATCTGAAGAAAAAGATACTTTGAAATCTGTGACTTTTGGGGGATGCTCCAAAATTGAACTCCACACAACCATTTATGAAGAAAAAGATGGTCACAGCATTTCCAAAATGAGGGAAGTCGAACAAGGATTTGAAATACCTGCTGGTGGAACCTTTAGCCTTTCCCCAGGACATGATCACGTCATGCTTTTAGAACTCAAAGAGCCTCTAAAAGAGGACTCCTTTATTCAGGTTTCTTTCAATTTTGAAAAAGCTGGTGTAATGACAGTCTCTGTGCCAGTAAAAAAAACAGTTTTAGGCAGTAAAGAGAAAAAAGGTTGTTCTTCTTGCTGTAAACATAAATTAAAATCAAACAGCTAAAGGATAAAAAACTTATGCACGACCATACAAACTGCTGTGACCATGATCATGACCACGAAGAAAGAACCATTACCATTCATAAGCCCGAAGATTTTGAAGGGATGAGACGTGCCGGCCGTCTTGCTTGCCAAGTTTTAGATTTTATTACCCCCTCTATTAAAGCTGGCATTTCAACGGATGAAATTAATACGTTGTGCCACGATTTTATGACATCCAAAGGTGGTTTTCCAGCGCCTCTTGGTTATCATGGTTATCCAAAGTCCGTTTGCACCTCTGTAAACCACGTGGTTTGCCACGGTATTCCTGGCGATAAAAAACTTGAAACAGGTGATATCATCAACGTCGATGTGACAGTCTTATTGGATGGCTGGCATGGCGATACCTCCAGAACCTTTGGAGTTGGTAAAATTGGCCTAAGAGCGCAAAAACTTATTGATGTAACCTATGAGTCTTTGATGCGCGCTATTGAAATCGTAAAACCTGGCATTACTCTTGGCGATATTGGCCATACTATTCAAACGTATGCTCAAAAACACGGTTTTTCTGTTGTAAGAGATTTTTGCGGACATGGTATTGGAAGACAAATTCACAGCTATCCCAATGTTATGCACTATGGAAAGCCTTGTGAAGGCCACGTCTTAGAAGAGGGGATGTTTTTTACAATTGAGCCTATGATTAATGCAGGCCGTTATGACGTTAAAATCCTAAATGATGGTTGGACGGCTGTTACAAAAGACAAGTCTTTGTCTGCACAGTTTGAACACTCCTTAGGCGTTACAGCAACAGGTCATGAAATTTTTACAATTTGACAACTTTTTTATTCACACAGATGTTTTTTTAAGAAAATATTAAGATTTATTTTATATCCTCATAGTTATAGAAATAGAAAAGTTACTTCGTTTTTATAATTGTATGAGGTTTTTTTATGACAATTGATCGTGTAGTTCTTGCTTTTGCTGGATGTATGATACTTATAAGTGTTGCGCTTTCTCATTATCATTCAAAAAATTGGTTATTTCTCACAGCCTTTGTAGGTTTTAATTTACTCCAGTCATCTTTCACTGGTTTTTGCCCTCTTGCACTTATTTTAAAAAAACTTGGAGTGAAATCCGGTCCCGCTTTTTAATTAAAATCAAGAGGTATTAAAGATGGCGCATATCGTAGTTTTAGGAGCAGGTCTTGGCGGAAGCATCATGGCGTTTGAAATGCACGAGCTTCTTTCAAAAGATGACAAAATAACAGTTGTTAATAAAGGCTCAACTTACCAGTTTACGCCTTCTAACCCTTGGATTGCTGTTCGTTGGAGAGAACGTAAAGACGTAGAAGTTGACCTTGTCCCTGTCTTTAAGAAAAAAGGAATTGCTTTTGAAACAGGGGGGGCTAAGCGCGTTCATCCTGATAAAAACCAGCTCGAACTCGAAGATGGCAGGATCCTTGACTATGATTATTTAATTATTGCAACCGGCCCTGAGTTAGCCTTTGATGAAATCCCTGGTTTTGGGCCGCACGGTCATACCTCATCAGTGTGCCAACTTCATCATGCAGAAAAAACTGCCTTAGATTTTGATGAGCTAAAAGCTAATCCCGGCCCCATTATTATTGGCGCTGCTCAAGGGGCGTCCTGTTTTGGGCCAGCTTATGAGTTTGCCATGATTTTAGACACAGAACTTAGAAACCATGAAATACGGCATGACGTTCCCATGACATTTGTAACATCTGAACCTTACGTTGGGCATATGGGGCTTGACGGAGTTGGTGACA
>DATDSS010000213.1:0-2183 GCA_035291245.1 Alphaproteobacteria bacterium
GGCCAGCACTCATTGCAACACACAGTAATGTTAATGACTCCATAAGATCACTTGATGAACGTAAAAATCATTTACTCGATCTTTACAGAGCAAAATGCAAGCTTCCTTCATCCACACCTGAAAACGCAACAACAACTGATAAAAAATAATAAACGGTTTGTCAAAAAAGAACTATGCACTAAAGAAATATTCACTTGTGTTTAGTTTTTTTTCTAAGCAGACGTGGTTCACTTGAACACTCAAACGGGGGGCAAACGCGCCCCCCCGCGTAGTTTTATGCGCGTATAAAAAACTCTCAGACCTTAATAGGCATTAAAATAAACTGTAAGCAGGGATCATTTAAATGCTGAATAATAACTGGCTGTTGGGGATCGCCAAACAAAAGCTGAGTTTCATCGTTATCTAGTTGTTGAAAGAACTCTTGTAAATAACGTGCATTAAAACCAGTTTCAAACGCCTCTGATTCATAGCTAACACTTAGCTCATCTTGGCCACTGGCGTTGTCTTGACTAAGGGCTGACAAGGTCACTAAATCATTTGAAGCAGATAGTTTTAAAGCCCTTACTTTATCGTTGGTCGTTAAAATTGCAACTCTTTCCACAGCATCCATAAAATCTTGGGTTGGAACGATCATAGGTCTATCATTACCCTGAGGGATAGCTCTTTCATAGCTTGGGTATTTGCCTTCGATAAGCCTAGAAGTAAATGTAAAGGATTCATTGGAAAGCTCCAAACGCTGAGTAGAAAAACTCAAGTGAATGCCACTTTTTGCATCTACGTCATTTAATAATTTGTAAATTTCGTTGATGGTTTTTTTACCTATAATGATCCCTGGCATTTCAAGGCTGATGCTCTCGTTTAAAATATCGACACATGCTAGGCGGTGCGTGTCAGTTGCAACAGCTCTTAAAAATAGCTTGCCATCTTTTTCTATGGGGTGGAGATAAATACCTGTTAGTAGATATCTGGTCTCATCAACTGCCATACAAAAGCGAGTTTTTTCAATTAGTCTTTTTAACGACTCTACAAAAAGAGTCAGGTCATAGGGCAGGGGGGTTTGGGTAAGTTTTGGGTAATCCTCCACAGAAAGTGTTGGAAGCTTAAAGGATGCCTTGCCGCTTTGAATAAACATCCAGCCTTGCTCTTGATCAAAATTTAAAACAACAGGTCTAGAAGGAGTAAGTTTTTTAACCACTTCAAAAAGCATGTGCGCACTAACGGTTAGCATCCCTTCTTGGATCACATGCGCTGGAATAGTTTCAACCAATGAGATGTCTAAATCTGTGCTTGTTAAGGTAAGGGTTCCTGCTTGGGCATTCAATAAAACATAAGACAAAATAGGAACGGTTGTCTTTTTTTCTACAACACTTTGACCGTGAGAGAGGGCTTTTAAAAGTTCTTCTTGATTGAGTTCTACATTCATGGCGGAGTTTTTTTTCTGTGAAGTAATGAGTTAAAACATAATTTTAGAGGTTAGCACTTTTATTTTAGAAAACGTAGTCTTCAAATGCGATTTTCTAATCAAAAAAGATTCAAAATATTTTGTTGCAAGTAACGGCTGATATCCCTCGCGTGTATTTTTTTATCTTTTTTAGTTTTTCCCTCTTGATTTTTTGTAGAAATGGCGTAAATTACAACTATCGATTGCGGGCGTAGCTCAGGGGTAGAGCGCAACCTTGCCAAGGTTGAAGTCGAGGGTTCAAATCCCTTCGCCCGCTCCATTTTCATTAAAATTTGGTGCATATGGCTCTTGTTATAACAGGTGGCGAGAAGAATGGTGCTCATCTTTACCAAGCTCCGGTAACGCTTACAAGACCCACCTCCTGCAGGGCGCGACAAGCACTTTTTAGTATAATATTATCTAAGTTTTTTCAAGATGGTTTTTATGGCAAGAGCTGTTTAGATTGCTTTTGCGGATCCGGGAGTATTGGGCTCGAGCTTCTTTCAAGAGGGGCTACTAACGTCACGTTCGTAGAAAAAGACAGCATCGTCTTTAGTTTTTTAAAGCAAAATATCCAAAAACTTTCCTATGAAAAGAATAGCATTTTATTGAAGGCTTCCTTTGAAAAAGCCGTGTATAAAAATACGCCATTTGATCTTATCTTTTGTGATCCCCCTTATGGAAAAATCTCTTATGAAGAGATCTTAGATTTTTTTTCAAAAAGCACTCTGACGACAAAGGA
>DATDSS010000214.1:0-2934 GCA_035291245.1 Alphaproteobacteria bacterium
TTTGACCTTTTTCAAGGGATTTTGCAGTATCTTCGGTATCTTGCCAAGAAACGTCAGACATATGAACCATACCGTCGAGGTCATCTGAAACACCAACAAAGAGTCCAAATTCAGTGATATTTTTAATTTCACCGCTAACAATACTTCCAATTGGGTGCTTATCCATGAACGTTTTCCATGGGTTGTCTAAGCATTGCTTCATACCAAGGCTAATACGACGTTTTGACATGTCAATATCAAGAACCATCACATCGACTTTTTGGTCTTTTGTCAAAAGCTTGCTTGGATGGACGTTTTTCTTTGTCCAGCTCATTTCGGTTACATAAATCAACCCTTCAACTGCTGGTTCAAGTTCAATAAACGCGCCGTAATCTGTGATATTAGTGATTGTACCAACGTGTCTAGAGTTGATTGGGTATTTCTTTTCGATATCTTGCCAAGGATCAGCCTCTAGTTGCTTCATGCCAAGGCTAATACGTTGTGTTTCTGCATTGAAACGAATGACCTTAACGCGAATGTTGTCGCCAACTTTAAGGGCCTCAGAAGGATGAGCAATACGCTTCCAAGAGATATCTGTCACGTGCAAGAGACCGTCAAACCCGCCCAAGTCAATAAACGCACCGTAATCAGTGATATTTTTAACCATACCGGTAAGTTCTTGACCTTCAACCAGGTTTGCAAGAAGTTCATTGCGAGCTTCTGCTCTGGATTCTTCCAAAACGGCACGACGAGAAACAACGATGTTATTTCTTGCTTTGTCCATCTTTAAGATTTTAAGCGGTTGAGAAATGTTCATTAAAGGAGCAGCATCTCTGATTGGGCGAATGTCAACTTGGCTACCAGGTAAGAAGGCAACGATGTCTCCTTCGATTTGAACAGTATAGCCACCCCTGATTTTGCCAAAGATAATACCATTGACCAGTTGGCCTTGTTCATGAGATTTTTCAAGATCAACCCAAGCTGCTTCACGTCGTGCTTTTGATATACTAAGAACTGCTTCACCGTTTCTGTCTTCTAAGCGCTCAATATATACTTCTACGTCATCACCTACTTTAATTTCTCTAGCGGAGGGAAATTCTTTTAATGAAACGCGTCCTTCTGATTTTAAACCGACGTCAATAACTGCAGCATCTTTTACGATACCAACAACCTTACCGGTAACGACTTTGCCTTCAAATGAGTTGTTTTGTGAAAAAGATTCTTCTAAAAGATCGGCAAAGCTTTCTTTATTAGGGGTGGATTGCATGGGTTATCCTTATAATTATAGGGTTAGGGTTGATGTTACATTATAAACAGCTAAGCCCACAACCTTAAATCAGGCTACACGCTCCCTGTCATAACACTTTAATATGAAATTTGACGCGTTTTTAACGCTTTCGTCAATAGTTAAATTACTTGTATCTAAAATAAATGCATTTTCACAAGGCCTTAGAGGGTCAACAGCTCTATTGATATCCCTGAAATCTCTTTCTTGAATTTCTTTTAAGACGTCTTCATAAGAAAAAGCAGCCCCTTTGTCTTTAAGCTCTAAAAATCTTCTTTGCGCTCTTTCTTCACAGCTGGCCGTTATAAAAAGTTTACAAGGTGCTTCTGGGAAAATGTGGCTTCCTACATCTCTGCCATCTAGGACAACACCTTTATAAGGGCTTTCATAAGCATGCTTTCTAATAAGCCTTGTCAATAACTGCCTGACTTCGGGGTAAACAGCAATTCGCGAAGCCCATTGTGCAACTTCTTCTTGTCGAAGGTCAGAGCTTTTTAAAATGGATCTGTCTAAGCTCTCCCCCTTTTTAAGGATCTCATCGAGTCTATTCATGTTCACGTCATTTCTTAAACATAGTAAGGCAAGTGCTCTGTAATAGGTGCCGGTATCGATATGATCAAAGCTCAGCTGCTTTGCAATTGCACAAGCAATTGTACCTTTTCCAGCCCCTGCTGGGCCGTCTACTGCAACAATTATCATTTAAAAACTCTTAAAAAGTAAACTTAAATATTATCCTTGAATTTAGGGTGTTTTAATAAAATTTCAAGGCCTATAAAAAAAATAACGGCTTAGCCTCACTTTAAAATCATTAATAATCCATAAACAGTCCCCCTAAGATCTTAACCAATGGTTAATTTTGATGGGGCTTTTTGGGCTGTTTTTAGGGGGTGTTTACAATTTTAGATAAACTTTAATGACGCAAGACATAAGGCCGTCTGACGGGCATTATGCAGTTGCTGAAAAACTATAAGTAGCGCCCTCCACCTCCACTAAACGTCCCCCCATCCTTGCCCCGTGGAGCGTTCATTGAATTTTAATTTTTAAAGATTATATATTTCTCATAAACTATGAATATTAAATAGGGCTTTTCGTGAAAAATATAATTATGACAGCTTTTCTTTTTTCGAGCGTTTCTTGCTTTGCTTTAAGTGAAGACGAGCAATTTGAGCTTGCTTTGGCGATGTCACTTTCTGATATGAGCATACAACACGATACCTGGAATGAGACCACAAAAAACGATGAACCGAATGCTTATAAGCTTTTTGAGGAAGCTCAAGACGTTTTAATCCCCAGCTACGGCTTGCAGGTTGATCAAAATGTACATGTGCTTGATGGGGTTTACTATAACAAGGCTTCAGATTTTTCTATCCAGTTTCAAAAGCATGCCTTTTATAAAACAACCAACGAAACTATTATAAATGAAGTTTCAGAGTGGTTTAAAAACCGTAATTTTAACTATCATTATGAAACAGCTGGCGATATTACAAAAGAAACTGTTTTAGGGTACGTAAAAACTGTTGAAGAGGCTGTAAATAATAATGCAGCTCACAAAGCAATCCTCAGGCGTACTTGGTTTTTAAGCAAACATAGTGCTGAAAAAATCAAAACTGAACATGATTGGTTTTTAAAAGCAATTGTTGAAAACTATAAAACCAGCGGTGGATGTATCC
>DATDSS010000215.1:0-2045 GCA_035291245.1 Alphaproteobacteria bacterium
GCTATTTAGGATTTGAACAAGATAAGGATGTTTTAAATGCGCAAATTGAGGGACTGAAATTTTATGGAAATGTGGTCCCGTGGTCAAGAACCGTTGCCACCTTTGGTATTTACACGCGCGCTGAAAATGTATTAGCAAAGCTTGTGGGATCGCCTGCTGCTAATATGTTTTTATCAACAACACTTTTAAATCACGGCGTTATCCAAGCCTTAGCAGGCAAAAAAGGTGCAGTAATTGCGTTTGAGCAAAGCGCCCATAAGTCATTATACGAAGGGGCAATGCTTGCAAAAGCCAAAGGTGCAAAGGTTTTTGGTTGGAAAACTTTAAAAGACTTAGAAAAAATCTTAGAAAAAGACGCCTGCTATAAGCTTGTTATAACTGATGGTGTGCACTCTATGAGTGGAAGTTTTGCACCACTAAAAGAGCTTTGGGCTTTATGTGAAAGACTTGACGGCTATCTTTATATAGACGATGCGCACGGATTTGGAGTGGTTGGTGAAAATCCTTCAAACGACTCTCCTTTAGGACATAAAGGCAACGGGCTTGTGGGGTATTTTGACATTCCATTTGGTAGGGTATTTTATGTTGGCTGCTTTTCAAAAGCGTACGGTTTAAGTGGCGCATTTATTGCGTGTACCAAAGAACAAAAGAATTTTTTACTGGAACAGGCGACGCCCCATGATCTAGGGTTTTCTGGGCAAGCTGGCGCTATTACAGGGCTTTTAAAAGCTTTAGAGCTCAATCACCAGAAAGGAGACGTAAAAAGAAGGCAGCTTTTAGAGTACTCTTTGCAAGTTACAAAAGTCTTAGAAAAAAAAGGCTATGAGCTTTATACGAAAACTACGTCATTTCCAATTGTAACAGTTTTATTTCATCATGATGCAGAGTTTCTAGCCTTTTGTAAGCGTTTATACGAAAGGGGTATTTTAGCAACTGTTGAGCCTTATTTATTGAAAAAACCGAGTATTTTGCATGGTATTAGGTTGACACTGACTGCAAGTCATACAAAAAAAGATATCCAAGATTTATTGGGGGTTTTTTAAACCTCACGATTCAACCAGTTCAAAACAGGGCATCTGTAAAGTTGGCTGAATATCTAACGTACTTCCTTTCAAGGCCGTGATACCTGTATTTACAAGCAAAGAATCTATGCCAAAGTTTTTAGCTCCTAAAATATCTGTTTCGATGGTATCTCCGATCATTAATGTTTTTTTTAAATCAAAGGTCTCTTTAACAGCAGTATTCACCACAAATTCATAGAAAGACTTTTCGGGCTTTCCAAGATAAGTTACTTTTGCGCCTCGTTTTTTCAAAAGAGCTGCAAAATAGCCCGAACATTTTCTAATAGTTTTTCCATGTAAAGCATAAATATCGGGATTAGCACACAAAACCTTCTTTTGACTAGCCGCAATTTCATCTAGTAAGGGGTTTAAGTCTTCTTTTGAATCTTGCTCATCAATAAAATAGCTTAAAAGCACCACATCACATTTTTTAACGCTATCTACGACCTGACAGTTAAGGCCATATAATAAGTCTTTGTTTTTTTCTGCCCCAAATTGAAATATCTTAGAGTTTTTATAATCGGTTTGTATTAAATGACGCGTATAGTCTCCAGACGTCACTATTTTAAAGGGTTTTTTTATCCCGTGTCTTAATAAGTTTTTTTCACTTAAAGAAGATGGTCTTGGATTATTAGAAACAAAAACAAGCTCTTTACCTTTTTGTTGAAGCGCTTCAATAGCGTGCAAAGCTTTGGGGTAAAAGGTCACTCCATCATAAATAACACCTACTAAATCGATAAAATAAGTGTCATAAGCGTTGTAATCTATCGTGGTTTTAGGATGCATTTTTATACCGTATTTCAAAAAAAGAAGGAGCCATTGCTTTTATGAATCTTACAGGCCAACTTTAAACCCATAGATATTTAAAAACCATTTATCATCTTCAATACTAATAGGAAGGTTTAAGTCTTTATCTTTTTTTAAAAAAGCAGCACCTAGATCAAAGTAAGAAGCCATACGCGGTAAACGTTCTTTCAAAAACGC
>DATDSS010000216.1:0-4000 GCA_035291245.1 Alphaproteobacteria bacterium
AGCTAAGACCACTGTGGAAGGTTTAGACCACACCATTTCATCGATTGGCATGTTATGATAACGAGAAGTGCACCCACTCATTAAAAGGGCAACGGCTGCCATAATGATGAGAAAGGGCTTTTTAATAAAATGCATTTAAAAAATTTCAAAAAAGTAAAAGATGAGAAAATACTAGAAAGTTTCTCTTCATGTTTCAAGAAGCTTTTTAACAATGGTGTTAGCGATACCCGTTTTAAGTTAACCTGCTAACAACTTCGTTAACTCCTTTAGAGGGCCCTGCCAATCCCCCTTGATAACCGTCTGGAGAAAAATTAAGCTTATAAAGCTCTTGTTTTATGGAGATGTCTTTAAAAATTATTTTAGGTGAAAAACTCATGTACCCTTTGAACTTTTCATACCGTTTAGCATAGTCTTTCTCGTAAAGCCATTCTTGTACGTCATGAGCTTTGAACCTCAGATAATCAACCTCTTTTATCACAGAAAAATTCGCAGAAAGTGTTTCTAGTTGAATTATATCCACGTCTAATAGAACTTGAATACCACGCTGTCTTAGTCGCTGTAAACGGTTCCAAATACTTCCATCTTCATTAAGGTATGAGGCTTGTAAGAAGGGCAGTGTCAAAATAGTATGCGAGCTTGGAAAACGGGTTTTCGTAAGCATATCATTAATTTCTTCCAAAAAGTTTTTATCAAAACATCCTTTTAGAAGAGGCACTGCAAAACTAAGTTGCTTATAAGATTGACTATAGCGCCTAATAAATTGTAAGGACCTAAGAAAAATCAGCTGCTCTGTTAGATTTTCTATTGCTCTATGCTCTGTAGTAGAACGAAGAGCGCATAAGTTGATGGTGCCAGTTGTTTCTAGATCTACATAAGGGGTGCAATCTATATAGAGCATCTTTTTTTGAGGCCACGTCAAAACAGGCGCACCTAATAATTGAATTTTGTTGTTTTTGACGCTTTCGCTGAGCTGCTCAACAGTAAGGCTAATAGCTTCGGGGGGGGGGCCAAAAGATAATGACTTAAAGCTAAGAGAGTGTGACGAAAAAGCTGTTAGCTTTTGAAGGCTTTTATAGATACTTTCGGTTTCTAATACAACTTCTTTTAAAAGTTCGCTACGTTTTAGATCTTCTGAGGTGTTGCCAAACCCCATGTATTTTGGAGTGGTTGCCCCTGGGGTTTGAACGTGCTGTGCTGTTGAAGGTTTTGACCTTTGAGGGTTCTCTCCCCCTATACTGTGTTCCATAAGGCTGTTTTTTAAATAGCTCATGATGGCATCGTTTTGCTCCTTTTGCTTCCAAAGAATGACAATACCAAAGAAAACAGAAAAGGATAAAAAAATATCCAAAAATAAGCATATTTTATCCTCAGAAACTTTTAAAATGCCAATTACAAGCAAGCACAAAACCATGGCAAGGATAGCTAAAATTTTAGCCCTATGAGTAAAGTCTGTTAAAAGCTTTCTTATCCAGGTCAAGTGATTTGTAACTGCTTAAACTTTCTGCTATGTTTCTATGCTATCGCTAAAAGATTGAAAGTTCGTTAACATAACTAAAATAACGAAATAATCTTAAAAAATGTTTGAGAAGTTTTTTACCCAAGATATCTCTAAGAATACCCCTAAAAAAACGTTTAAAATTGTACTTGTGGAAACTAAATCCGATTTGAAAAACGTGTTGAGTGAAGAAGAGGTGGCATTCCTTAAAGCGCAAGGATTTAAAGCGACTGTGGGAGAGCTTTCCTACCTATCTTGTGAAAAGATCATTTTTTGTCTAAAAAAAGACGATACGTTATCAAGTTTTGCGATTTTGAGTTCAAAATTACCCGCAGGCATTTATGAGCTTGATTTACCAAAAGAAGGATTCAAATGGGACGATACCCTTTTAGGGTGGGCGCTTGGTCACTATGGCTTTGAAAAATATAAAACCATGCCCCTTAAGAAAGAGCCCCGTATTTTAAAGATTGCTAAAACCACAGATTGCTCTTACGCAAAAGCACTGTTTGAAGCCATTTGTCTGGTAAGAGATCTTATCAACACGCCCGCTAATGAGATGATGCCAAAGGATTTAAAAAAAGTATGTGAAGGATTTACTAAAACATACGGTGCTTCTTTGGAGGTTTTGGAAGGCAAGGAGCTTTTAAAGGCCAATTATCCTTTAATCTATGCTGTAGGAAAGGCCTCTTGCGAGGAACCACTGCTGTTAGATTTAAGGTGGTCTTCTAAAAAGCCCTGTTTAAGCTTGTGTTTAGTGGGAAAAGGTGTGTGTTTTGACAGTGGAGGTCTTGATATTAAACCTTCTTCTGGTATGCTGACGATGAAAAAAGATATGGGCGGAGCAGCTCATGTTTTGGGGCTCGCTCACGCTATTATGAGTTTGAATCTTCCTGTAAAATTAAGGGTTTTGATCCCAGCTGTTGAAAATGCCATCTCAGGAAGTGCCATGAGGCCACTTGATGTCTATTCCTCAAGGAGTAAAAAAACAGTGGAAATAGGTAATACCGACGCAGAGGGACGTCTTATTCTAGCAGACGCACTTTTTGAAGGAGCCTGTGAAAAGCCAGATTGGCTTATTAACTTTGCAACACTTACAGGCGCGGCAAGAGTTGCCTTGGGGCCTAATATTCCTGTTATTTTTTCCAATAAATCAGAAGAAATCACTTCGTTACTGAGGCTTTCCTTAGAAGAGAATGATCCCTTATGGCAACTCCCTTTGTATGAAGGGTATAAAGACTCTTTAAAAAGCAGCGTAGCAGATCTTTCTAGCACAGGAAGTTCAAGCTATGGTGGCGCTATTACAGCAGCATTATTTTTACAAGAGTTTGTTCCAAAAGGCCAACCCTGGATCCACGTGGATTTGATGGCGTGGAATTTGAAATCACGACCAGGATTTCCAGAAGGAGGGGAGGCTATGGGCTTAAGGTCGTTTTTGCTTTGGATCCAAAGCCTTTTAAAGAAAAGGTCCAAAGCGCCAAGATCAAGCCAGATTTAAAACTGTCTTTTGTAACCATAGCCCAAGTATTCAAGGGAAATCTCAGCAATAATAGGCTTACCTATTCAAATCCAAACTCTGATTTCCAAAGGTACGCGCTGCCTTTACTTTCATCTTGTTCTATGACGTCTTTGTTAATTTTTACAAGTGACATAAAATTGCGCTTTTCAACGATTTCACAGATTTCAGGATGCTCTGTAAATTCGTTCCCAAGTTGTGTCGTTAAATTTGAAACCAACTCAAAACCCTCTTGCATGTCCTCAGTCATCTCAGATTCACTGCGTTTTTTTTGAGAAGGATTATACATACCAAACTGCATATGACTATTTACAGTTGAAGCAAAGTCATAAAGGTGAAAAATGTATAAATTCTCAAATGTTTGATTTTCCTGAGAGCTATATTTTTCTTGAAGATTTTTTATAAAGGCTCCATTTTCCTTGGCCTTGTCAAATTCTTGCTTTGTTGCTTTTTTCATTAAATGACTTTTTATGGTTGTCGTATAAGTCCTTAAGTATTCTTTGGCGAAGTTAATTAAAATTTTTTCATCACTAAGTTGTTGCTTTGCAAACTTATAAATGCATTCCAAGAAATCACTAGCAAACATTCCAGCTTCCCAATAGGGGTAAATAAGCTCTTCATTATTTGCAGTTTTAAGTAAATGGATTGTTGCCTCTTGTAAAGATTCTTTTGTTTTAGTTGGCTGCTTCCAAAGCCCGTAAAAAAGGTCTAAATGGCCATCTTTTCTATCCAAAATAAGCTTGACTGCCCCTTTGGTTATAGAATAAAACCAGGCATCTTCTGGGATGAATTGCGTTAAGCTACACAAAGAAATAGGCGCTATGGTGCCATTATTAAGAGAATCATTAAAACTCTTGGCCCAAAGCTTAGTCTTTTCAGCTTCTGGGTCGTAGTTAACTATGTCGAAAGACTTTAAAAGGTCATATTTCTTTTCACCAAGATTGTTTAAAGCCGTATTTAGTTTCAATAAAAAACTGTCGCAAGATTTATTT
>DATDSS010000217.1:0-2278 GCA_035291245.1 Alphaproteobacteria bacterium
CATTTGAGCTAAGTTTCATTTTGAAGGTGATCCAAATTTACTACAAATTTCGCAAAAACTCATACCCTACCGAACAAAGCCGCTTCAATTTGCCCATCTACGTTATCTAGTGTATAAAATGCTTCATAAACTTTATCTTTCAGCGCTTTAAACTGAACAGATGCCACAATTTTCACAAACACGTCATCTTTTGTTTTTGTTTCAACCACGACGTCTAGCTGTGTTAGCCTTAAGCTTATGCGACCTTTTACGGTTTCAATAAAAGGGATTTTCATATTAAGGCCTGCTTCACTGATGCGGACAAACTTTCCAAATCGTTCAACAACTGCAATTGATTGTTGACTGACTGTAAAAAAGATAGCTGGAATTAAAGTAATTGCCAAAAAAATAAGTATAATTAAATAAGTGTAATCCATTTTTATGAACCTTTTATAGTACGAGTTATTTTATAAAAAGTGTATCACATAAGCTTAAAAAACAGTCAAATATTCTATCCCCTCTAAAAGATGTGCTATAAAATTAAAAAAACTCTCTTTAAAAAACGCTTTGCAAACTCATTTAATAGATTTTTTACAGTATTTAGTAGCCGAAAAAGGAGTGAGTCTTGCTACTCTTTCTTCTTATGAAAGTGATCTGAAAGACTTTTTTAGTTTTTCAAAAAGCAGTAACGCTGCGTTAAAAGAAGCCTCTGTTGATTATATTGAGTCTTTATCTAAAAAATCCTATGAACCATCAAGCCTTGCAAGAAGACTTGCCAGTATGCGTCATTTTTTTAAATTTTTAAGAAGTATAAACGCGCTTGACGAAGATCCCCTTGAAGATCTTGCAAATCCAAAGAAGAAAAAATCGCTACCTAAAATCTTAGAAGAAAGCCAAGTAGACGCTTTATTAGAGGTTATATCAAAAGAAAAAACTCCAGAAGGCATAAGGTTTTATGCTCTTATTGAAATGCTTTACGCTACAGGACTTAGAATCTCTGAGTTGGTTAGTCTCCCCCTAAGCAGTATTAAAATTTTAAAGGGTCAAGTAAATGAGCCCCACTTAATTGTAACAGGAAAAGGTAATAAGGACCGTTTGGTTTTTTTAAACATAACCTCAATGCAAGCTTTAGAAGCGTACTTAAAAATAAGGGGCGTTTTTATGGACGCTGCAACTACTCAAAAAAAGTGGTTATTTTGCTCTTTTTTAAGTGAGAGCGGTCATATAACACGCCAGTATGTAGGGCAAACTTTAAAAAAATATGCAGGTCTTGCAGGCCTTGATATCACAAAAATATCTCCTCACGTTTTAAGGCATGCGTTTGCAACGCACCTTTTAAGCAACGGCGCAAACCTCATGGTGATCCAAAAACTCTTAGGGCACAGCGATATTTCAACCACTCAAATCTATACCCACCTTGCCAATAAGGACGTCTTTGATTTGGTCTTTGAACATCATCCGTTGGCAAATAGCTCAAAATCTGGTATGTCATAGGGATAAGAAAATAAATAATTTGTTAATAAATGAACTATCTTGATTTTGAGCGCCCCATCGCCGACTTAGAAGGAAAAGTTGAAGAACTACGCCACATTGCTGATGAGGGGGATTTATATATAGCTGAAGAAATTAAAAGACTTGAGCTCAAAATAGAAAAACTAATCAAGCAAATTTACCAAAATCTATCTCCTTGGCAAAAAGTCCAAGTAGCCCGTCATACCAATCGTCCCCAATTTTTGGATTACGCAAATGCTTTATTTCCTGATTTTATACCCCTTGCTGGAGATAGACTTTTTGCAGAAGATAGAGCAATCGTTGCAGGCCTTGCAAGCCTTGATGGCATAAACGTTATGGTCATTGGCCAGCAAAAAGGAAATGACACCGAAACAAGGCTAAAACACAACTTTGGAATGCCAAAACCAGAAGGCTATAGAAAAGCTCAACGCTTGATGCTTTTAGCAGAACGCTTTAAACTTCCCATTCTTACTTTTATTGATACAGCGGGTGCTTTTCCAGGCCTTGACGCAGAAGAACGCGGTCAAGCAGAAGCGATTGCAAAGTGCATTGAAGTTGGCCTAAAAGTCAATGTCCCTGTGATTTGCATTGTCATTGGTGAAGGTGGGTCAGGCGGAGCCATTGCCATTGGAACAGGAAATCGTATCCTAATGCTAGAAAATAGTGTCTATTCTGTGATTTCTCCAGAAGGGTGTGCTTCTATTTTATGGAGAAGCGCCACAAAAGCAAGTGACGCAGCAGATGCGCAAAAACTGACTGCTCAAGATCTTAAAAAACTAAAAGTTAT
>DATDSS010000218.1:0-3320 GCA_035291245.1 Alphaproteobacteria bacterium
TTTATAGTCGCAGGCGTATTATTTTTACGGATTTTTTTTAAAAAAACCTTGATTTTAAAGAGACAAAGCCCCATGTTCTTTAGTACTTAACGATACTATGGAGAAAGAATGTCAAAAGAAGACTTAATTGAATTTTCAGGAGTAGTACTTGAACTGCTACCTAACGCAACTTTTCGTGTTAAACTTGAAAATGATCACATTATTTTAGCCCACACCTCAGGACGCATGAGAAAAAACCGTATTCGCGTTCTTGCAGGTGATAAAGTAACTGTGGAAATGACACCTTATGACTTAACAAAAGGTCGCATTATCTTTAGACAAAAATAAGGCGCATCAAAATCCTTCATGAGCTTTATACACCTTCGAACACACAGTGCTTACTCCCTTGCAGAAGGTGCGCTTCCTATTAAAAAACTGGTTTCTTTGGCAGCTATGCATCAAATGCCAGCCGTTGGTGTTTGTGATACCCATAATATGTTTGGAGCTTTGGAGTTTTCGCTTAGCTGTAGTGATATGGGCATTCAACCGCTTATTGGCTGTAAAATTCGTCTAAAGTTAAAAACTGAAAAAGGTCAAACTGACTTTACGGGGTTTGGGGGCGTTCTTTGTCAAAATGAGCAGGGGTATTTAAATCTTCTAGAACTTCTAAGTAAGTCTTATTTAGACAGCCAAGTTGTTGAAGACGCCTTTATTTCTTTAGAAAATCTTTTAGAAAAAAATGAGGGGTTGCTGTTTTTAACAGGAGGTAGTGAAAGCCTTTTTGAAGAGCTTATGCTAAAAGATAAAGCCCTAGCAACCTCTTATTTAGACTTACTTTCAAAGAGTTTTGAAGACAGGCTTTACTTGGAAATTCAACGCCACGGTTTAGAGTCTCAAGAAGAACTTGAAAAAGAAATTATAGAGCTGGCTTTTGAAAAAAATATCCCGCTCGTTGCCACAAATGTGCCGTTTTTTGATACTTCTAAAAAATACGAAGCCCACGATGCGCTTTTATGTATTTCAGCAGGGCGTTATGTTGATGAAACCAATAGGCGTAAACTAACCCCTCAACACTATTTCAAATCTGTTCAAGAAATGAAAGATCTGTTTAAAGACCTTCCAGAAGCTCTTGAAAATACAGTATTGATTGCCAAAAGGTGTCACTTTGCACCAAAGGGTAAAAAGCCAATTTTACCCCCTTTTCAAAGCCCCTCTGGCCTTAGTGAAGAGCAAGAACTTCGGTTGCAAGCCCATGAAGGGTTAAAACAGCGGTTTTTTCAACAAGGTATTGTACAAACTGATGAGTATCTAAAAAGACTGGAGTATGAACTTTCCATTATCGAAAAAATGGGTTTTCCAGGGTATTTCTTAATCGTTTCTGACTTTATTCAGTGGGCTAAAAAACAGTCCATTCCAGTAGGGCCTGGAAGAGGCTCAGGTGCTGGATCTCTTGTTGCCTGGGCTCTTACCATCACGGATATGGACCCGCTTCGCTTTGGCTTGATCTTTGAAAGATTTTTAAACCCAGAACGTGTTTCCATGCCTGACTTTGATGTGGACTTTTGCCAAGACAGGCGCGATGAAGTCATTAACTATGTTTTAAAAAAATATGGTCGTGACCACGTCGCCCACATTATTACCTTTGGTAAACTTCAAGCGAGAGCTGTTATTCGTGATGTTGGACGCGTTCTTCAAATGCCTTATGGACAAGTGTATAGAATTAGCAAGCTCATCCCCAATAACCCAGCAAACCCCACCACCCTTGAGCAAGCCTTAGAGATCGAACCAGCGCTTTTACAGGCTAAAAACGAAGATCCTCAGGTAGCAAAGCTTATTGAAATTGGAATACAGCTTGAAGGACTTTACAGGCACGCTTCCACTCACGCAGCTGGTGTTGTCATTGGAGATAGACCCCTTTACCAGCTTATCCCTCTTTATAAAGATGATAAGTCAGATCTTGCTGTGACGCAGTTTAATATGAAGTATACAGAAAGTGCAGGTCTGGTTAAGTTTGACTTTTTGGGCTTGAAAACTCTTACCGTTATCGAAAAGTGCAGACAGCTTATTGAGAAAAAGGGGATCTGTCTTGATCTAAGCACCCTACCATTAGATGATAAGAAAACTTTTAAGCTTTTGTGCGATCTTGATGTGGTTGGAGTGTTCCAGCTTGAAAGCGGGGGTATGAAAGACGTCATTAGGCGCCTAAAACCAGACAGATTTGAAGATTTGATAGCCCTTGTTGCGCTCTACCGCCCAGGACCTATGGATGATATTCCAAGGTATTGCGCGTGTAAGCATGGTCAAGAAGAAGTTACCTATCTTCACCCTATGTTAGAGCCCATTTTATCGCCTACTTATGGTGTGATGGTTTATCAAGAACAAGTTATGCACATTGCTCAAGTCATGGGTGGCTATAGCCTTGGCGAAGCTGATCTTTTAAGGCGTGCTATGGGTAAAAAAATCAAATCAGAAATGGATGCACAACAAGAGCGCTTTGTCCAAGGTGCCAAAGAAAAGGGCATCAAACAAGACATTGCAAGTGCCGTTTTTGAAGCTATGGCAAAGTTTGCTGGCTATGGCTTTAACAAGTCGCATTCTGCTCCTTATGCTTTGCTTGCTTATCAGACTGCTTATTTAAAAGCTAACTACCCCTTGGAATTTTTTGCAGCCTCTATGTGCTATGAACTTAATAACGTAGATAAGTTAAATATTTTTAGACAAGACCTTTTAAGGCTTGATCATAAACTTTATCCGCCTACTGTTAATGAGTCGTACGCAGAGTTTAGCGTGGAAAAAGATGGTATTAGATACGCCTTAGCAGCTATTAAAAATGTTGGCCATCAAGCAATGCTGGATTTGGTGGCTGAAAGACAAAAAAAGGGCCCGTTTAAAAGTTTAGAGTCATTTTTACAGCGCATAGACCCAAGGGCTATCAATAAACGCCAGCTAGAACAACTGATTGCAGCAGGCGCCCTTGACTCTTTAAACGACAACAGAGCTCTGTTAAATACAAACATTGAGGCTCTTTTAAAATACAGCCAAAATTATAAAAGCACTCAAAGCAACTCTCAAGCTTCCCTGTTTGATGATTTTGAAACAAGCGATATGCTTTCCCCTCTCGTTTTGAAAAAAACGCCCGCTTGGGGGTTATTAGAACGCCTTCAGCACGAGTTTAATGCTTTAGGGTTTTACCTAGAAGCCCACCCGCTTGAGGTCTATAAAGACACAACTGATCGTTTGGGAGTTCTTAAAGCCACCGCCCTACAAGACGTAAATGATGGAACACTTGTAAGACTTGCAGGCGTTGTGATCGTAAAACTTGAGCGTACTAGTAAATCTGG
>DATDSS010000219.1:0-6524 GCA_035291245.1 Alphaproteobacteria bacterium
ACCTTCCTATCATAGAAGCTTCTCTTGAAGATTTAATAGACACAGATTTTGATATTTTTCGCCAAGTTGTCCAAAACACGCAACCACTATCAGCATGGGGAATGACAGGGCATCTAATGTTTCCTTCAATTGATCCACATGAACCTGTTACAACTTCTGTAAAAGTTATTCAAGAAATAATTAGGGGCCATATTGGCTTTAAAGGCATTTTAATAAGTGATTGCTTAACCATGGAAGCATTAAAAGGTACTTATCAAACAAGAGCCATTAAAGCCCTTGAAGTGGGGTGTGACCTTGTCCTTCATTGCAACGGTCATTTAGAAGAGATGATAGAAATTTGTTCAAGTCTAAGACCAATGTCAACAGCGCTTTATCAACGAATCTTGCTGGAATTTACAATTCTTACTAAAAATAAAGAAAAAACAGTGCAGCATCCAGATCTGTTGTGGAGAGAGTTTCAAGACATTATCGAGCCCTACTGGTACGATCAGCTGGATACTTGTAACAAGATTATTTAAGGGAGAATTTTTTACGCTAAGCTTGAAAAAAACTTGAAAAACATACGTAAGTTGTCCTTAGATTCGAAGTGTTGATTTTAAAGTGTCAACGCAATTTAGAAATGTCCGGTTTGTATTCTTAAGTTTCCACAAAGCTCACAAAGCCGTCCCAGCGGCCTTACAAGCTAAGCTGGGCAAGGATTTTGAGCGGAGCATTTGTGGAAAAAGGCAATCCCCCGTTTAAGTCGTTTAAATTACTTGCCTCAACCACTTCGTCCACAAGAGCGTTTATTTCCTTGCAATCAGCTTGCTTAATTCTTTGAACTTTTGTAAGGACTTTGTATTCCAAGGGCTTACCGTCACACAAATTTTCTACACTATCATCTAGATGCTCACATATCATGACTTCCTTATGCCTTAAACGATAGCCTGTGGTTTTTGTGTGTATTTGGTATAATTTCCCCTCAAAAGAGAGTTCGAGGTTTTTGCGCAATTTGCGTTGAAAGCGCATGCTTAACATTCGCCTTAACTCTAAGCGGTCTTGGCGCACAAGGCGATGAGCATCCTGAGGATTGGCAGCACAAACGCTAAAACGCTTATTGTAATCAGCAATAAATTCTGCTGCAAATTCATTCCCCTTTTTATATGCTTGAAATCCCTTTTAATCCCATTTCTTTAATAAGGCGATCTTGCAGAGTTTGATTGGCTCTTTCCAGACGACCTTTGGCTTGAGAAAAGTGAGCACAAATAAGTTCAATTCCAAGATCTCGTAAGCTTTTATGAACTTGAGTATCTTGCAACCGGCTATCAACACTTTTTTCTCGTGTGGTCTTAAAAATACTATGCTTGTCGCTGTAATAAGCCAAAGGCCTGCTATAAGCTGTAAGATGATCTTTGATGCATCGTAAATAGCCCTTTGTTGTCTCAGACTTTTCAAACCGTAAGGCTAAAATCTTGCTCGTTGCAAAAGACCAAAAGGCAGCATTTAGGGGCTCTTGATTCAAACCAATCATGGTGCGAACCATCAATTTGAACGAGCTCTCCCAAACGGCTCCTGCGTTCACGACTTTGATGAACACGGGCCTTCTTACGAGACCGCCCCTTCCACAAACCTTCCTCTATCATCCAACCACGCAAAGTCTCTCTATTGACTTTCAAACCATGACAAGATTCCAGTTTTTCACTTGCAAACGTTGGGCCAAAATCTGCGTAGTGCTGATGAATAAAGCTTAAAATTTTTTCTTTGAAGTCCTCTTTAAACGCTCTATTTCCGCCTCTTTGACGAGGCTTTATGCCACAACAACCTTCAGTTTTAACACGAGCAAGCAGTCTTCTTATTTGACGATCTGATATTCCTAATGACTTTGATGCCTCTTTTTGTGTCAACTTGCGGTCTTGTACTTGTTTTATTAATAACAATCTTTCCAATTCTTTGTCCTTTAATTTTATCTCTGACATCGGCAACTCCTCTTGTTTGACTCATAGCGTAGATTGACTCAATCACAAGCGGCTGTCCTCACCCCAAAACCGGACATTTCTAAATTGCACAATAGGACATTATCAAATTGCTCTTACAGGCTTATACAAAAAATTGACATTTCATAAAAAACAGGCTAATGTTTTAACAGTTTTTTAAATTACGGTGAGATGCAATGAAGGTTGTTAACTCTTTAAAAACAATGAAGATGCGCCATAAAGCTTGTAAAATTGTTCGTCGTAAAGGTCGCCTTTACGTTATTAACAAACAAAATCCTCGCTTTAAAGCTCGTCAAGGATAAGAAATTGTTTGAAATAAAAAAAGCCTCTTTCAAGGGGCTTTTTTTATGAGTTTATTAAATAAATCTCTTTAAGCCCCTTTAGGTAGCCCAACTGGCATAAGGTGGCATAGACATCAAGATAGCTTCTGTATTACCCCCTGTCATAAAACCAAAGCGCGTTCCCCTGTCATAAATTAAGTTAAACTCCACATAGCGAGCTCTTTTAACTAACTGTTTTGAAATCTCTTCTTCCCCATAAGGCATTTTAAAGCGACGCCTAACAATCTCAGGATAGGCTTTTATGAAAGCTCTACCAACTGCTTGAGTAAAGGCAAAATCTTTTTCAAAGTCATCTGTATTCAAATAGTCATAAAAAATTCCACCAACGCCACGAGGTTCTTTTCTATGAGGAAGGTAGAAATACTCATCACATTCTTTTTTAAAACGATCATAATAGGATTCATCAATAGGGTCACACGCTTCTTTCATACACTCATGAAAATAAGCTGTGTCTTCTTCAAAAGGAAAAATTGGCGTAAGATCAGCTCCTCCGCCAAACCAAAATTTTGTTGTTTCAATGCAACGGGTATTCATGTGAACAATTGGAACATAAGGGTTTTTAGGATGAATCACAAGAGAAAGTCCGTTGGCCCAAAAATGGGGATTAGCAACAGCTCCTGGGATTTCTTTTTTAAAGGCTTCTGAAAAAGCGCCATAAACCATGGAAACATTAGCGCCTCCTTTTTCAAAGACCTCTCCTTTAATAAGGCCCATAGTACCACCGCCTTCATCAATTGCGAGATTTTCACCCCGTTTCCAAGATTTTCTGATCGAAAAAGTTGGGGTGCCATTTTCTTTTTCGATTGCTTCAAGTTCTTTAAAAATTTGGTCTTGCAAGGATGTAAACCATCCAGAAAGTCTGTGTTTTTGGTCCATTGTTAGCATGGAAATTCCTTAAGTTGACGAAGTGCTTCTGTCACCACCATAGCACCGGCAATTGCGACGTTTAAGGAGCGTAATTGTCGCACCATAGGAATGTGTATCTGGTCTTTTAATTGCGCGCTAAGGGAATCAGGAACGCCAGTACTTTCTTTTCCAAGTAATAAAATATCACCTTTTTCAAACGCAAAATCTAAAAAAGACGACGGGCCTTTTGTATCAATAAGGATAATGCGCCTGTCTTTGTAACACTCACTAAAAGCTTTGAAAGACTCGTGACGTTTATAGGTTACATGCTCTATATAATCCATCCCAGATCTTTTAAGCTTTTTATCATCAAACAAAAAGCCCAGTGGCTCAATAAGGTCAACGGTAACATTCAAACAAGCAGCTAATCTTAAAATAGTACCTGTGTTTTGGGGGATTTCGGGCTCAAATAGGGCTATATGCAAAGACATTTTAAACTTTAAAAGGTGATTTTCTATGTTGCTGTAATGAAAGCTATTGTAGAGCCTTTAAAAAAGATTGGTACGAAAAAATCAACAAATAGCCCGCTTTTTGGATTTTTAGACCTGCATAAAAATTATGCAGCAAATGATAAAAAAATCCGCTTTACTAAAAAAGAATTAAAAAATAGTTAAAATTTATTTTAATTAATGCTTAACTTATACCTAAGGACTTTTAAAAGTTAGAATTTTTCATGAAAACCGCACAACTAAAAGATATACTTACCACACAAGCACCTGAAAATGGGCTTTATGAAAAGAATTTTCAACAAGAAGTAAAAGCTTCAATCCCTTTTACAAGACACGATAACGTTATAGCGCCAATATTCTTTAAAACACGGACTTTTCAAAATATAGGGGAAGAAAGACACACTCCTTTTGCGCATCAAGACGCTTATCATGCTCCATTTCAAGAAGACTTGTACGTTAGAAGGCAACAAAAATCCCCAAGATATCATCCAGATCTTGAGTTTAATCAGCATTCGTATGAAAGACGCCGCGTAAAAGTTAGAAAAAAACCAAAAACAGCATTTAGCTGGCTATATGAGGAGGTCGATTTTTCCATGAATAAATTATCTTTAGCTGGTATGATCGCAAGCTTAATGGGATTTGGAGCATTGTTTTTTTGTGCAGGTTTTATTGTAGCAGCTTCAACTCTTCCCAATTATTCTTTTGGACAAAACTCGTCTCAAGATACAGGCGTAAAGGCTCCAAAGTGGGTAACAAAAATTGCCGGTAAGGCTGTTTCTCAAACCACAGCCAAGTACCAATCAAACATTATGAATCGAGTAACAAACCCTATTGTTAATAAAGTCCCAGTTCCTCTACAACCATTTGCTTCAAAAGCTCAATCTCAGATGCAAGGGCGTGCCCAGCAGCAAGTTCAAACGCAGCTTCATCAAACACAGCGCCACTTAACCTATGGCCCCTCTCAAGCAGGAACTGTTACTTATTACGCCCCTCAAAACCAAGTTGTAGCAGCACCTTCACAAGAACAACCTCAAGAATATCTAGTAGCACCAAGTACGGGAAATGCTCAATCTTACCAAAGGACCCCCTATTAATAAGGTGTTTGAAAATATTGGGTAGCTTTTTCAACTTCACTCTAAAACGGTGGTTGAGGCCCCTTCTTTCGGGGATTTAAAAAATACGATAAAAAAACAACTAATAAAAAAGAAAATCCCCGTTAATAAATAGGCATGGTTATAGGCCATGATCAAGCTTTCTCGTTTAAATAACATTGTTAAGAGGCTTAAAGACTTTTCTAAAGGCCAGCTGGTATCAATTTGTTCCATATAGAGGCTCATTTTCTCTATCCATTGAGAGGTCGCCAGCGACGTTTCAGTAGCACTTTGACGAATACTTGCAAAATAATGTTTTTGATTTTGAATAAGCCCCGTATTTAATATGGCTAGCCCTACAGCGCCTCCAACATTTCGCATAAGATTATACAAAGAACTTGCGTTGTTGATCTCATGAACAGGCATGGTTCCAAAAGAAAGAGTATTAATGGGTAAAAAGAAAAACATCAAAGCAGAGCCTCTAATAACTTGAGGCCAAAAGAACTCATCATACCCATCTTCAAAGGAGGCAAGTCCGTTTAAGTGCATCCCCAGGCCAAACATAAATATACCTATGAATAAAACTGCTCTTAAATCCATTTTAGCCGCAGCCATTTTTGCAAAAACTGCTGATAAAAGCTGGCAAATACCCGTTACCATCATGTACATACCAATATCATAACTGTTTAAGTCTTTTACCAAAGCTAAATACGTTGGCATTAAATATAGTGCGGCAAAAAGCCCCCAGCCCATAACAAAGCTAAACACACAACCCAGGGCGAAATTTCTGTTTTTAAACGCATAGAGGTTGATAATAGGGGCTTTACAAGTAAGCTCCCTTACAAGCGTTAGAGCGCCAAAGCTTATGGTGGTAAAAGTTGCTAAGATGATTTTATTACTGTCAAACCAGCTTTCTCTGGCACCTTCTTCTAAAACGTATTGAAGAGAACCTAAAAAAACAGCAATACAAACAATTCCTAAGTAGTCTATATGTTTTAGCATCCGTAACTGCGGTTTATCCACGTCTACAAAGATCCATGTCAAAATACAAACAATGATTCCAGGTATGATATTAACCAAAAAAATCATTGGCCAATTAAAGATCTCTGTTAGATATCCTCCTAAAACAGGACCAAGAGTTGGGGCAATTGTCACAACTAGACCTATTAAAACTGTAATATTGGGCTGTTTTTCTTTAGGAAACATTATAAAAATCATGCTAAAAGTTGTGGGAATTAAAACCCCTCCAAAAAATCCTTGAAGGATACGAAAGACCACCATGGATTCTAAGCTCCAACTAAGGCTGCAAAAAAAGCTAAAAAGCGTAAAAAGTGCACAGCCTCCCACAAATAAAAATCTTGTAGAAAAAGCTTTTACAAACCATCCCGACAAAGGAATTACCACGATTTCAGCAATTACATAAGAAGTCTGCACCCAAGATATTTCATCACTTGTACAAGAAAGCCCAGCTTGAATTTGTGTCAAAGAACTTGCAACAACTTGAATATCCAAAATGGCCATAAACATGCCGATTATCATGGCTATAAAACCAATCCACTCTCGCGTCGTCAGGTTTTGCTTCATTTTAAAGCCCTATTTAATGTAGATTTTTACAAAACAAGAATAACCAGGAGCAACATGTGATAAGTCTTGTCCCTCATCAAAATGTATACGCACAGGGATTCGTCTTACGATTTTTGTAAAGTTTCCAGTAGCATTTTCAGATGGCAGTAAACTAAATTCCGAACCAGTTGCAGGAGAGAA
>DATDSS010000220.1:0-3369 GCA_035291245.1 Alphaproteobacteria bacterium
ATCCTTAAAGCGAGAATCTATTTCTTCTTCAGTTAAAAGGATCTTGTTTTCTTTCAAATTCCCTTTATCTTCTCGAACTGATGGAATATAGATTTTTTTCGAAAATTCGATAACGGTGTGTATCCCTTTCTCAGCTAAAACAGTAAAAAGCCCTCTTAGCAAAACATCAACTGGGTCTTGGGATTTTAAAAACCTATTATGATCTGCTCCAAAACGAGCGTTTCTAGTCATTTTTTGCAGCTGCAGTTTTGCAGCTTCGCTAAGTTTTTCACCTTTATTAAGAAGGCTTATAAGATATTCTACTTCAGCTTTAAAAATCTCAAAACCTTTTTTTGTAAACGTCAAGTGAGGTAGTTCCAATAAAGAACGAATGCCACGCAAAGTTTGTTTGTCAGTTGTTTCACTAGCATTACAGTGAGAAAAGTAAGCAACTTCTCCTTTAAAAAAGTCGTCAATAATAGAAAGGGATCTAAACGCTACGGCGGGTTCTCTAAATACATTTTTGTCAAGGTTAACTGAAAAAGCTAACCAATCTAAACTTGAACCACCTTGATAAACAGCATTTTTGTCGTGGGCTTCTACTATTTGCTTTTGATAGTCTTTCACGTCACCTACAAGAATCAATGATTTTTTTAAAACATCTTCTTCATTCCTTAGGTTAAAAAAACTTTCTGCAGAGTTAATAAAATCCGTCAAGTCATTTAAAACCAGCTCTTTTTTTTCAGGGGCAAAATTTTCTGGGAAATCTATTAAAATGTCTAAATCACTTCCAATTCCAAGAACTTCAAGAGAGGTAAAGACTTGTTTTTCCTTACCATTTCCCTTTTTTCCAGCAATAAGATTTTCTAAAACATCCTTTGAAGAAATGTATGGGTATCGAATACGTTCTTTGTACAGACGTTCATAAATATAACCTAAAAGACTTCTGACCACACCACCACTAATATAAATTTCTGCGTTTGGCGCTATGTCATTTGAGTAGATTTTAAGCTCCTTAAAAAATCCAGTTCGCTCTATTTCTTTCTTATTTTTAAGCGTATTTCTAGGAACAAATGGTACTTCTAAGTTATCCAAAATAACCTGAAGAGCATTTTCAAGAAGATCTTTTTCAACCCCTTCAAAATAATTTGGAAAATGAGTGTCTTTAAACGACACAGTTCTTTGGATGTCATTCTCAGTTTGAAAGGCATGGGTGAGAGGTGAGATTGTAATAACACTTAAAAAAAGAAAGCTTTTAAGTAAAGTTGTTTTGTTTTTCAAAATTAAGTTTCTAGAAAAATTGATAAGTACTATTTTTTAAAATAAATAGTCTTTTTAATCAAGGAAATATTTTGTTTTCTCTTCAGAGTCTTTTTGCGACTTAGGTTTTTTTATCAAGGCTGTAAAATAACAGCCCACAACCATATTTAGTTTAAGAACAGCTTGATAAGACACCTGAATGCATTCATAATTTTGTTAAAACTTTAATTACTTTGTAGTAAAAGGGACTTTCCATATGAAGTTTCATTATATAGTGAAAAATTTTGTTATTTTTAGCATCTCTTTCACAGCATTGCATGCCGGCTCTTTGCAGACTCCACCACAAGCTCCTTTGCAAGAAGCCCCCCCTCTCCAAGAAACAGCAGAGATCACAGAAGCTCTCCAAGAAACCCAAAACAATCCTGAGACACCACAAGATCAACCCTTTACTTTTGATAAGCCTTTGGAATTTCAAGCAAAAGAAGCGCCTCCTTCCTTAGAAAAAGAAAAAAATCCCCTTACTCAAAAGGAAAGTCTAAAACAAATTATTTTTGAAATTTTTGAAGAAGAAGGCGAAAAAATTCTAGACCTTATACAAAATTCTATCAAAAGAAGGGAAGATAAAGAGTTTCAACAAATTGCCCTCAATCTAGAAGAGCATAAAGATGAAATTTTTCCAGCAGATACAAAAAAGGGTACTGTGTTTTTATGGGGGAATGTTAAGAAAATCAACCCAAATCTCAATCTGATAGTCTTTACAGATCCTTTATGTGGGCACTGCAACGCTATTAAGTCCGTGGTTGCTAATCTTTTAAACTATTATACGTCTATGACCGTTAGCGAATTTATTTGGAGTTTCCTTGGCGCAGAATCAGAGGCTTTTTCTCGCGTATATCATGCAGCTTGGTACCTAAAACCCGAGTTATTTGATAAACTTCAATTTGCCGTTCACGACGCCTTAAGAAAAGGTGAAATCAGTTCTGCTAAACTGCCAGAAATTGCTAAATCTATTGGTTATAACGTTGAACAGCTTAAAAATTCAAGTAAATCAGAGGAAATCACAAAAGTTATCAACAGCCACAGAATATTTTGTGAAAAAACGTTGATGTTATCTGGAACGCCTTCTTTATTTTTACAAACAAAAACGGGTATGCATTACCTAAAAGGCAGAAACTTTAAAGAGCTTTTTGATGAGATACAAGCCCTTACAACAACACCTTTACCAGAGTCCTCTAGATCTCCTGTAACAGCTGCGCCTGCTGTGACAGCTGCGCCTGCTGTGCTTGATGAGATACAAGATCTTTCCCAAAATGTAACACCTTCGCAAGTTCTTGCTGATGAAACTTTAAAAGAACCCAATCTTGGACCTGTAACACCTGGGCAAAATTAAGGCTATCGTTTAATCCTAAAAAGCTTAGCAGAACTACTGCCAAGCTTTTCTGATCTTTTCTGGAGCCTTTACATCGAATTCACGTTAATTAAAAGAACAACCCCATAGAGCATTCACTCTCCCAAAGGTACTTTTTTTACGGACCTCCCTATTACACACAGGACACACGGGCCTTTCTCTCTTGTCTTTCTCCACGGCCCCTCACTTTTGAAACCCTTTAACAATAGATCTCTTTCGAAGACCTTATTTTTTGATCCTTTGGGTGATGTCAGGAAATTAAAAAAAACCAGCAGTCGTACACATAGGTCACATGAGGATTGCAGTGAAATTTTATAACACCCGGGGAAGGCAAAAGGGAGGAGATACAAAAGAGATCTAATCAGCAAACAATGTTTGGTTGTTTCTTAAGAAAAGGTTAATTTTAAGAGGGGTTTTTGGAGGGTTTTTAGGGCATATTTGCAATTTTAGACAAACTTTAATGATGCAAGACATAGGAGTGTCTGACGGGCCTCCGCAATTACCGAAAGATCGCACTCAACTTCTTCCCACCAAAACGAGCGCTTGCATGTATAAGAATAACTCGCAGCGGTTAAAAAAGAGTTAAGGAAACATCCCTTATGCGATTTTTTCCTCAAAAACAAGGCCCCCCGCATATGATTTTTTTACACCTCTCCTGCAGTCTTTTCTCCCTAAAATCGCAAAAAACTTAAAAAACGAAGGGGGAGTCGTGGCTCTTGTCT
>DATDSS010000221.1:0-2271 GCA_035291245.1 Alphaproteobacteria bacterium
GTATGCTTTCGCCTCCCATACCTTTTTAAAAACCCTTTATGAGGTTTTATTTATAAAAACCGGTTCAAAAAATTATCTTAAGCGTGATATCGTTCAGACTTGGTTTTTCATCTCTTTAGGGATTGTTTTAGGAAGCCTATGGGCTTACCAAGAGTTAGGTTGGGGAGGCTATTGGTTTTGGGATCCCGTTGAAACCATCTCTCTTCTTCCTTGGCTTGGTTATACAATTTCTTTTCATTTGTGTACTTTAAAAAAACAAGAAAGTTACCAAACCTTAAATCAAAGCCTGATTTTTATAAGTTATAACTTATCTTTTTTAGGGATTGTTTTTGTAAGGTCCGGCCTTTTAAACTCAGTTCATAGTTTTGCTTTTGATCCACAAAAAGGGATAGGCCTTTTTAGCCTTTATATGCTTTTAACTATAGTCATGGTGAGCAGCTTATTTAAAAAAGGTTCTTTTCAGCAAGATCAAAAAGAAATTTTCAAAAAACAAAAACACCTTTTTTTAGGGATGAGCACCCTTTTCTTATTTTTAAGTTGCCTTCTTTTTACAACTATTTTTCCCGTTATCTTAAGCTTTTTTGACCACTCTATTAGCATTTCCCCAATTTTTTACAATAAGCTGTTTAGCGTTGTAGCCCTTCCTGTTTTGTGGTTGATGTTTTTAAGTACGCCTTTAAGAAAGCAATACTATAAAAGTATTTTTTTATTAAGCACTTTTTGCACAATTTTTGTTTATACAATGACCTCTTTTAAAGATTTTTTAAATTTGGGGGTATTCTTTTGTCTTTTACTGGGGCTTTTTTCAACAACCCTTCATCTTTATAAATTTAAAAAGTTAACAAAGCAAACCTTTGGACACTTAGGGGTATATATACTAGGATTTGGGATTTTTGGTAACGCTTACTTTAGCCAGTCTTACATACTGTATATAAAAGAGAAAGAAGAACTCACACAAAACAGTCAAAGATTTAAACTAGAAAAAGTAATAGAAGGCATTGGCCCAAACTATTCCTTTCAAGAAGCTCATCTTTTTATAAACGACACAGTAACCACACCTCAAAGGCGAACTTTTTTACAACAAGAATCAACCTATCACAAAATATCCACTAAAAATTTTGGTTTTTTGCATCAACTTTATGTTCATATGGGGCAAAAGCTTGAAGAAAATAAATGGAGCTTTCAAGTCCATGTACAAAAATATATCTATTTGATTTTAGTTGGAGCACTACTAATAATTTTTTCCCTTAGTAAGGCTCTTTGGGGAAAAAAGGATACGGGCTAAAAAACTGCAAAAAATATTATAAGACCTGTTTTAAACTTATTCACACTTTATTAAGTACCTCGCACTAAACTTGTCATTATAAGATCTTTTGTATTCAAGGACCTACCAAGTAAATGAGTGAGCTATCACCACAGTCCTATTTTTCTCTTCCCTCTTATGTTCAATTTTTACTTAATAGTAACATTTTAAGAGCTGATCAGTGGCGCGTCCTAAAGGATGAATTAACACTTTCACCTCATAAAGATATTTCTGACCTCTTGATTGCTTATGATTTTATCAAAGAAGAGGATCTTTTAAAAATAAGATCAAAGCTTACCAAGCATCCCATACTTAATCTTGGAAATTTTTATCTAGAACCTGAGTTTTTAGAGCTTGCAAATTCTACGACCTTAAAAAGTATTGGCTGCGTCGCCTTTATGAGAGACGAGCATAGTATTCATGTGGGGATGCTTCACCCTGAAAACGTTTTTCACCACGACTTGGTAAAAAAAGAGCTTTGTAAACTTTTTCACTCTTCAAATCAAACTATTCAACTGACTCCGTATTATTTAACCCGTGCAGATTTTTACCAGTTAACTCAAGTTAAAAAGAGCATCTTTAGTCTTCAAGAAGCAAAAGAGCATTCCCCCATAAAATTAGAAAACATCATCGAGTTAGCTGTTAATTCAGGGGCATCTGATATCCATTTTCACCCTAACCCTTACTATGTTCGCATTTTGTTTCGCTTGGATGGAGTTATTCATGAGATGGTATCTTTTCACATAAGTGAGTATCCAGCCTATATTAATCGCTTAAAACTTTTAGCAGAGCTTGATCTAGGCGAATGTAGACGCCCCCAAAGCGGTAGTTTTTTACAAGAATTTTCTCATAAGAAAATAGACATCCGCGTTAGCTTTCACCCAACAGTACACGGAGAATCCATTGTCTTAAGGCTTTTAGATACCCATAAGACCCCCTTAAAGTTAAGTGAGTTAGGCTTATTCGAT
>DATDSS010000222.1:0-2778 GCA_035291245.1 Alphaproteobacteria bacterium
CACTAAGGGCCCCCGCCCGCCGGTAAAGAGCATAAGTGCAAGGCTTGCGCCAGTTATTACGGGGAAAATAGACGACTTTGAAAAATAAAAGAGGCTTACTATAATCCCAAGGCCAAAGGTTTGTCCTGCCACTAAGTAATTATTGCCAAGAACGAAGGCAATATTTTTTGTCCAGTGCATTTGAACGCATGTCCCTATAACTGTTAAGGTGACTAAAGCAAAAATACTTTTAGTAAATTTTTCGAAGTCTATTTTTTGAGCCAGATAAAAACAGGGCACTGTAAACAAAATCCAAAAGAAAGCCTTTTGATATTTCACGTAAGGAGAAGGGCTCCAAAGGACGCTTATTGCTATATAAAGGGCAAAGAGTAGAAAAGTAAAATTAACTTTAGAAACTGCCTGGAAAGGCTTTTTAAACAAAAGTGATGGTTTTAAAAAAACAGCGCTTAGAAAAACTAAAAAGCCAGTCAAAGCGTAGAAGTTAACCTCTTTCAAAACGTAGGCAAACTGAAATGAAAAAAGAAACGAGCTTAAGAAAAAAACAGGAATATACTGCGTCATTGGATTATAAAATAAAAGATGGGGCCTCCATTAGCTAGCAGCCCCAAAAGAATATTAACTAAGATTTAGATCTTTTTTTATGAAGTTTTCAAGAGCACTTAGGGCTTCTTCAACAAGTTTCAAAACTGTAAACTTTTTCTTTTCTTTTTCATAAGATTCAAGAGACTTTTTAAGATTTTCCTCTTCACTAGATCCCACAGTGATCGGCTTATCGTGGGGGGTATTGCGAATATTTTCTTCATAGGCTGTAAGTCTTGTATCAATGCTTTTTTGCACGCGATCAAAATCACGAAGAGTATTATTAAGCAGATCAAGATCTTTTGTGAATGCTTCCAATGACGAAAAATGCTCTACAATAAAAGAGCTAAGGTTTGATTCTAGGCTTTCTAGATTTGATAAATATTCAAAATAATGTGACTGATTAAGAGGAACTTTTTTAAAAGTTGTTGTCTTAAAATTTGTGGAACTATAGCGCTCAATAATTGATTTTTCTGACCAACGCTTTGGGGCTGGATAAACAAATGAAAGGATATGAGAAAAATGTGCCTTATATTGTTCTGACACCCAATGATCAGCATAATTGAGTTTGTTGGGATCAACATCACTTATTTTGTAGTTCCCCCAATTTTGCGTAACAGAATCAGGATGTGTTGATTTTAAAGCAGTGGCACAGCAATGAATCGTGGCATCTGGATTTCTTAAGATGCCAAACTCTCGATTTAATAATTTCTCAATAAACTTAACAACGTCGGTGCCATAGTACAAAACATTCATTTCACGCTCTAAAAGAGCTGTCTTGGTTTGAATCAAAATGTCTTGAGTAGATAATTCCGCACTAAGGTTTTTTTGAGCATTAAAAAAAGTTGCAACAGTTTCGCCTTGATCTTTGTTAGTTATAAGAGGAAAAGTGAGCATGTTGTTGCACGCGTCAAAAACTGCCCCCATATCTTCCATTTTCTTTTTTAAATCTTCGTAATTTTGCTTGAGTAGTTTTTTTTGCTCTTGATGTTCTTTTGCACTTTCGTTTGAATCAAAGTCCCCCTCACCATAAATTGAGTTTCTAAGCTCATTCAAAATATCAAAGTCTTTCACGACTTCTTCAACACCGAATGCTGGAATTTCAAATTTGGTGCCAACCTTCAGTAGACCGTTTTTATCTGTTATGGCGGTAATGTCTGTTGGAATCATTGCAAATACGGATGCCGTTAAAGCGGTACTTACAAAAACTGATAAAAATTTTTTCATTTATTATCCTTTTATAATTTTAAGTTGCCTTTGTATTCCTAGGGGATTTAAAAAACTATTTCAATTGAAAAAACTTAATTTTTTAAGTTAAAAAAGGGGGGGGATTTACCCCCAAAAAAATCATGTTTTAAAAAATTTTAGCTGGCGAGCTTACCAAAGACCTAAAGCTTTCCACCAAAAAGCACCACTTCCAAGCCAGATTAGTAAGTTAAAGACGCTGATAATAAAGCCTAAAACCCACCATGTTGTAATTGGTACATACCCTGTTCCAAACAAGACAACACAAGAAGACGACCCATAGTGCGTCATACTTGAAAAGAGGCTACTACAAAAACCAAGGACAAGGGCTGCAAGAACAGGAGGGACCCCTGCAGCAACGGCTACTCCTAGGAAGGCGCCATACATGGCCCCCACGTGGGCTGTGTTGCTTGCAAATAAATAGTGGCTGTAAAAATAGACTAAAATTAAACCTAAGAAGGCGTGATGCCATTCATAGCCATGGAATACTTTCCCTACACAGCCAGAAAACCATGTGACAAAGCCAAAATCTTGTAAAAATTTAGCCATGGTTACTAAAATGGCAAACCAAACAAGGGTGTGCCAAGCTTCTTTCTCGTTTAAAATGTCATCCCAATTTAAAATATTGGTTAAAATTAACAAGGTAAGCCCCAAAAGTGCTGTGAGCGTGCTGCTGATACCGTACGCTTCTCCCTTGATCCAAAGAACTAACATAAAGGCAAAGACGCCTGTCATGATCCATTCTTTTATGGACATTGGCCCCATCTCAAGAAGTTTTGCTTTTGCGATGTCTATGGCATCTGGCAGTTTTTTAACTTCTGGGGGATAGATGAAATATAAAACAAGGGGTAATAACAAAAGACTTATAAGCCCTGGGACAATAGCTGCTTTGAACCACAGCATCCAATCAAGAGTAACATTTTGAGAAAGAGCTAAGGTCTGAGCCATAGGGTT
>DATDSS010000223.1:0-3244 GCA_035291245.1 Alphaproteobacteria bacterium
CTATTTGGGTAGTAGACGCCCTTAGGTATAAGCAGCACCCTTCACATTCCCATGTGACCTCTACTTTAGAGTTGATTAAAGAGGTTAAACCAGGGCGCGCAGTTCTTACCCACATGACGCCTCATTTAGATTATGAGACTCTAAAGCATGAACTGCCATCTGGAGTAGAGCCAGGTTATGATGGAATGACGTTTGAGTTTTGTAACGTTTAAACTAAAATTCTTCGCAGATTTCTCTTAATTTTTAAGATTATGTGATCAAAAAAACACAGTAAAAAATTTAAAATCCTCAATGGCGGGGGGACACTTTACTCGAGGAATCTAAACGTTTTAATCTTCCAAGGACAATAAAATTTTAATCTTAGGAGAATTTTAATGAAATTGATTTCTCGTATAGCATTAGTAGGAGCAGGCTTATTTGTAGCTTCTTCTGCTGTTTTTGCTAGTAATATAAGCGCGGGACAAACTGCCGCAGTGGGATCTTGGGTTTATGCTAACGGTACATATATGTATGTTACACCTGGAAGCGGGTACGCCAATCAAGGTGAAGGTGCTGATGCCTCTTCCACAAACTCCACAGCAGTTACCGAAAGAACAGTTGCTATTGAGTCGACAAAAGCCTTAACAAACATCGTTATGGATCACCTTGACAGCGTTGCTCCTGCTCCAACACCTGTTGCTGCTGGTGGAAACTCTGGTGGATCTGAACATCGCTTTAACACTTTCTTCAAAGGACGTTGGGACAAGATTAAAGAGTCCTTCACAAACGCTTCTTGGAAAGCTGATATGTGGACTGCTGCCCTTGGTGGTGACTACAAAATCAACGATAACTTCATTGCAGGTCTTGCGATTAACTACTCCCACCTCAAAGGTGATACAGAATTCAACAAAGGTAAAATCAAAGACCACGCTTGGGGTATTATGCCTTACGTTCGTGCAATTTTGAATGATATGTTTAGTTTTGACGTTATTGCAGGTTATAGCCGCGTTAACAAAGATCGTACACGTAAGCACTTGGTTGCGACAGGAGCTGGTGATATTGACGTAAACTACAAATCTTCTCCAAAGTCTGACCGTTACTTTATTTCTGCTTTTGCAAATGCAAAGCACCAAGTACAAAAAGTCAACCTCTTAGGACGCCTTGGAATTATCCACGTTGAAGATCGTCAAAAAGCCTTTACTGAAACAGGTTCAAATGGCGTAACTTATAACTACCGCTCCAACACAACAAAAGTTACCCAAGCAACTCTTCGTGCACAAGCAGGAATTCATGCAAATGAAATCGTAGAACCATACATCTTCTTGACCTATGCTTATACTCTTTCTGCTTCTAAAATGCGTGTTGCTGACTCTGTTACAATTTCAAATACTGGCGGGTTCACCTACAAATCACCAAATGATGAAAAAGCAAAGCATCAAATCGGTGGTGGTCTTGGTTTGAATATCAACATCAACAAAAACTTCTCTGCTAAAGTTGAAGGTAACCTTACACAAGCTAAGAAATCAAAAACATACGGCGCAACAGCTGGTGTTGTCTACAAGTGGTAAGCTTCTTACCTGATAGTAGAAAACTATTTAAAACAGCTCCTTTGGGAGCTGTTTTTTTTATGCTTTTTGGGTGTGCTTCTCCTAGTTATTTAAAGACAAAACTCTTAAATGACGTTCAAGAAAACGGCTATACTTCCGCAGTTGTTGAAAAACAAGGGCTTCCTATTTTTTACGTAACAAACTTTAAAAACTCAAAAACGGCTCGCCTATACATAGAAGGTGACGGCACGGCTTTTGTATCTAGGACTCAGGTGTCTGACAATCCAACTCCTATAGAAGCTGTTGCGTATGAGCTTATGAAACAAGATCAAAGTAATCAGGCGCTATACTATCTTGCAAGGCCTTGTCAGTTTTGTTGGGATGCTAACTGCACCCCAAAGCTTTGGACAAGTGAGCGCTTTAGTAAACGTGTCCTTACAGCTTATAATGAGCTTTTAGATTCCTTAAAAGACAGGCACACTTCTTTTGAGCTTATTGGCTATTCAGGAGGCGCAGCGCTGGCTTTGTTATTAGCAGCCACAAGAGATGATATCTTGCGTGTGATCACCTTTGCAGGCCTTACAGATGTTTCTTATTGGTGCAAAATCAAAGGCTTTACCCCACTTGATAACAGCCTAAATCCGGCAGATTTTACAGAAAAATTAGAAAAAATTCCGCAGGTACATTTTGCAGGCAAAAAAGATAAAAATGTACCCCTAGAAGTCCTTGAGCGTTATCTATGCAATTTTAAAGATTCCTCACCCATTCACAAAATAGTAAAAGAGGACTTTGATCATTTTTCTAACTGGGGGCTTTTATGGGTAAGGTACCACCACAAAGGATGATGTAGAGCCTTTTTAAAGCGTCATACATGAGGGCAAAAGCCCCTAATTGGACAAGTTGCGCATAAGGGCGCCTTTGCCTTGCAACAGTATCTCCCATGTAATATAAGCCAATGATGCGCATTTTTCTTAAACGGTTCTGGGATACACGCAAGCAGGTCCTCTTCTACCTTTTGAGGTGTAGTTGAAAAGGATAGCCCCAGGCGGTTACTGACACGAAGTACGTGGGTATCCACAGCAAGGGTAGGTTTGCCAAAGGCTGTGTTAAGGACCACATTGGCAGTCTTTCGCCCAACCCCTGGAAGGCTTTCAAGCTCTTCTCTTGTACGAGGCACCTCTTGATTATAGTCTTTTACCAAAATCTCACTTAGAACGATCACATTTTTAGCTTTTGTTGCATAGTAGTTAACATTTTTGATGTAGGTCGTAAGGGCCTCTTGTCCAAGCTCTAGCATCTGTAGAGGGGTGCTCGCACGTTCAAAGAGGTCTTTAGTAGCTTTATTAACCCCTGCATCTGTAGATTGAGCGGAAAGCACAACAGCTACTAAAAGAGTATAGGTATTTGTATATAAAAGCTCTGTGGTTGGGGCGGGGTTAAGCTGTTCAAAAGTTTCGAAGATTTCTTGAATATGTTGATTTTTAAGCATGGGCGTCTAGGGGGTTTTTGTTTCTTTGACCCTTAAAACTAAACTTGTAGGGGTTGTTTGTAAATCAAAACATAGCCCAAAAGGCTTTAAAAGAAATTCTTGAGCATAAAGAGTCAGGATGCCTCTAGAGCCAATTGTCTCAATAGTTTTTAGGTTTAAAAGAGCATCTTTAACATCGTCATGAACGATGCATCTTGGGCCGCTTGCACTGAGCTCAAAGGGTGTGTGA
>DATDSS010000224.1:0-5666 GCA_035291245.1 Alphaproteobacteria bacterium
CATTTTCTCGCCCCCCCACAAGTTTCCCCTTAATGAAATCCTCCTCGAATAAAGCCCTCATTCTCGGCCTCGCGTAAAACCCACAAGTATCCTCTTAATGAAATCCCTCCTATTAAAGCTAAATCTGCTGCATCAGCAAAATAAAAAGGTATCCCTGCTTTCGTTAGGGAAATTTTCCTAAAAATTTAATTGTTTTTTAACTATTTTATCTTGAATCTAACAAGTAGAATCATACAAAAAGAGGTTAAAAATGTTCTATATCAAATGCATCTTGTTATTGACTGTATTGTTCATAAATTCATCGCAAGCAACAGCCACTAATTACGGCGCGCTTTCTAAAGAAGAAATTGTTTTTTACGAAAACTCCAAAAAACTTGCTAAAGAGATAATAATTGACGATAACGAAAGGTCTAAGGCCCAACTCTTAGACCTTGTAAAAAAAGGCGGTGAAAGATCCATAACGGATGCGTATCATTCTTTTTTGCATTTATTTGCAAATAATAATCAGTGGGCGATCGGCTATTTTAACACCTTACCGTTAAGTAAAGACAAAAACGAAAACGAGCTTTTTTTTCATTTATTATCTAACCTAGTTGGTGCAAAAGATGACAACTATGTCGCACAGTACTTTGAAAATCTTATAAAAGAGGAGTCTATGACAGTTTTTGAAAGAGGAGCCTGTGCGCATGTATTAATTAATCTTTGGAAAGAAAAGAAAATAGAAAAATTTTCAAAATATTTTTCTGCACTTTCCCAGTCTGACTCTTATAATCAGTATTTTGCGGCAAGTCTTTTTTTGATGAATTTGAAAAACATAGAGTTTAAGAATTTTGAAAACATGATGCTAACTTTATCTGATAATATTCGGTGTAAGCAGACTTTGGAGCGCACCATTCATGACACTACGGTACAGCATCACGAAAAAGTCCTTTTGGATTTAACAAATTTGTATGAAGAGTCTCAAAGCGTAACGAATGGTCACTACCTAACAATTTGTCTTTTTAAGCTGATTTCAGGGGACTCTTCAAAAGGAAGGGGCCTATTCTTAGATTTTTTAAAAAAAGAGAATTCAAAGACTCAAAATGCGCTTTTGGGGCTAAATGGTTTTTTCTCTAACCCAGCTAATTATAACGGTTGGTATGAGGCTAAGATGAAGGAGTTTTTTCATGAAAAATCTCCTCTTCCTACAAGGCTTTCTGCGGAATATTTTACTTTAAAACTTTTACAAAACGATTCGACTAAGGTGACTTTTAAAGAGTTTAAGGAAAAGACATCCTTTTATGCGCACTTTATGGCTTATCACCAAATTCTTGAAAGCCTTTTGCTAAAGTCAAAAAACCCACAGCACGATTTATCGTTGACTTATTCAGTTCGAGTAACAGGAACTAAACAGCTAACGTTACAAGAAAATAAGCTTGAGCTGATTGATCTTGTGGAAGAATCCATGATAGAAGATTTAGAGCTTGTTAAAAAGGAGCCCCTAACAGCGCATTTTTTGGTAAAGACCATAGAAGCCCCTTTTTATCTTAAAGCATTTAATAGACACGATGCTTTTTCTAAAAAACAGGTAAAATTTAACATCTCAAAGTTTTTTAAGCAAAATGACCAAGAAGCTTTTTCAAAAATGCTTGAAGACCTTTTTCACACAGAAAATGATACGCAACGCCATTTTTATTGGAGTGAGCTGTATCCCTTTTTGTACCAATGCTATAAAGATGACAAAGACAGCTCCTCAAATTTTGTCTCAAAAGTCTTAAAAAGACATACGGAAAAGGACAAGAAAGTCTGTGAAAGATCGTTATTTCCCATTGACCTGTTTTTAAACAGCAAAGGAAATTTTGAAGATGTGGACGTTAAGTTTTCTTTTACAGACAGTTTTTGATTTTTAAAAGGATATTTTTTATAGTTTGGGCGTGTAAGAATTTTCTCTTTTTATAAAACCTTTAATTTATTCCCTAAGAGATTATCCACTCCCAACTCGTATAAAAGAAATAACATAAAGTAAGAAACAAAAAGTCAAAAGCCCTATTAAAACGACCCTATTTTTTTGTTTTAGATGGTGTTTGTCCATAAACGCTTCCCCCATGCCTCAATCACGACAGCTAGAAAAATTAAAAATAAATATAAAATTGTATAAAAGAAAAAGTTCTTTGCTTTTTTTAAACAAGGGAACTCATAAAGCATATAAGCTTTATAAATTAGTATTGTCCCAAGGATGCAAGCACTCGTTGAATAAAAAGCATTATTTTTGTTTAAAAAAGACAAGCTTACAAATAAGGTTGCAGCACTATAGATAAAAATTTGAAAACAAGTAGACCTTGTGCCTTTGACATTTGGCATAATTGGGATACCTGCTTTTTGATACTCTTCTTTAAGAGGTAAGGACAACGCCCAAAAATGAGCAGGTGTCCAAAAAAATATAATACTAAACAGTACCCACGGCTCAAAAGCAAGCACACTAGATGTACAAGACCAGCCAATAACAGGGGGAAGTGCGCCTGCTGCTCCTCCTATTACTATATTTTGTACAGTCCTAGGTTTTAGGTAATACGTGTAAAAAACAACGTAATAAAAAATAGAAAATAATAACAACCCTGCTGAAAAGTGCCCAGCACTTAAATCTAATAAAATTATCGAAAGTGTGGCTAAAATAATACCAAAAGCAAGAGCTGAATCTGGGTGAATCGTACCTAAGGGAAGAGGCCTAGAAGACGTTCTGCTCATTAAGGCATCAGTTTTTCTTTCAACCCACATATTAAGACACCCTGCAGCCCCTGCTCCAAGGGCAATGCTTAAAATTGACGTAAACGCCAAAAAGGGATGTATAGAATTTGGTGAAAGATAAAAACCGCACGCTGCTGTAAAAACAGCCAAAGACATAACGCGCGGCTTTAAAAGTGTTATAAAATCTAAAACAGAACCCCCGTTAAAGGACTCTGCTGGTTCTAAAATTCCAACTGCATTTTTCATTTAACTTCTGGAAGCTCCTCATAAGAGTGAAAAGCTGGAGGTGATGACAAGGTCCATTCAAGAGTGTTTGCGCCCTCTCCCCAAGGGTTAGAGGGACATGGTATCTTATCTTTAAACAGTCTATAAACAATATAAAGAAAAAATACAGCAGCAAAACCAGATAGAAACCCACCAAGACTTGAAACATAGTTCCATCCAGCAAACGCATCGGGGTAATCAGGAACACGACGTGGCATGCCTGAAAGCCCTAAAAAATGCATAGGAAAGAATAAGACGTTTACCCCAATAAAAGTTAAGGCAAAATGAATACGGCCAAGGACTTCGTTATATTGATAGCCAGACATTTTACCAATCCAGTAATAAAACCCAGAAAAAAGACCAAATAATGCTCCCATGGATAAAACATAGTGAAAGTGCGCCACCACGTAATACGTGTCATGAACAACCGTGTTTACTTCACCATTTGCTAAGACAACACCCGTTAAGCCCCCAATTGTAAAAAGAAAGATAAAGCCAACAGCAAATAACATAGGAACCGAAAAACGAATGGATCCCCCCCACATGGTTGCGATCCAGCTAAAGACTTTAATACCTGTTGGAACGGCAATTAATAAGGTTGCTATGGTAAAATAAATACGCGTATTGGGGTTAAGACCAACTGTATACATGTGATGTGCCCAAACAATAAATCCTAAAAATCCAATAGAAACCATCGCGTAAGCCATACCTAAATACCCAAATACAGGCTTTCTTGCAAAAGTTGAAATTACATGACTGATGATGCCAAAGGCTGGCAAAATCATAATATAAACTTCAGGATGGCCAAAAAACCAAAAAAGGTGCTGAAATAAAATAGGATCTCCTCCTCCTGAGGGATCAAAGAAAGTTGTGCCAAAATTCCTGTCTGTTAGAAGCATGGTAATTCCGCCTGCGAGAACTGGAACAGAAAGCAATAACAAAAAGGACGTGACTAAAATAGACCATACGAATAAAGGCATCTTGTGAAAGCTCATCCCAGGGCAACGCATATTAAAAATCGTTGTAATAAAGTTGATAGAGCCCAAAATCGAAGAAGCCCCTGCTATGTGAAGCCCTAATAATAAAAAGTCAACAGCAGGACCGCTATGACCAAGCGCCCCGCTTAAAGGAGGATAAAACGTCCAACCAGTTCCTGCTCCTCCTTGAACAATTCCTGATAAAATTAACATAACAAGTGAGGGAACCATAAGCCAAAAGCTGATGTTGTTAAGACGAGGAAAAGCCATATCAGGAGCCCCTATCATCAGTGGCACAAACCAGTTACCAAACCCCCCAATCATAGCAGGCATAACCATAAAAAAGATCATTAACACCCCATGGGCACTGATGATGACGTTGTAAAGCTGGTGATCTCCCCCAAGAACATTACTCCCTGGATGCATAAGCTGCATACGAATGACCATAGACAAAGCACCGCCTAGTAAGCCGCAAAAAACAGCAAAATACATATAGAGCGTGCCGATATCTTTATGATTGGTAGATAATAACCAACGATGCCACCCAGTTGGATGACTGCTATGAGAAGAAGACATGGAAATTTTCCTTTTAATTAATCTCAAATTTTAAACATTTGATCACGACTTTGATTTTTTCTCAAGCCAGAGTTGATAGTCCTCTTTGCTAACGGCTTTGATGGCAATCGGCATAAACCCATGTTTAATGCCACAAAGCTCAGAACACTGACCATAATATACACCTGGCTTTGCAATTCTTACCCACGTTTCATTAATACGTCCTGGAACAGCGTCTCTTTTAATTCCAAGTGAAGGAACCGCAAAGCTGTGCAAAACATCTTGGCTGGTTACCATAATTTTTACAGTTGTATCAATAGGAATAACAACAGGTTCATCTACTTCTAAAAGCCGGTTCTGTCCTGGTAATAGCTTGTCATCTGGAATCATATAGCTATCAAAAGCAATATTTTTTTCAGGATATTCATAAGACCAATACCATTGATGTCCTATGGCTTTTACCGTCATATCGCTTTGTGGAACATGGTCAACTGTCATAATTAACTTTATAGAAGGCACCATGATGCATAAAACAATGAGCGTTGGAACAGCTGTCCAAACAACTTCTAAAAGCACGTTATGAGACCTTTTTGAAGGCGTTGGATTTCTTTTTTCCCTAAAACGGATAATCACATACGAAAGCAAACAAGTCACAAGGATTGCAATAACTGTAATGATACCAAGTAAAAAGTTATGCATCCATGTGATACCCTCCATCATAGGAGAGGCAGCAGGTTGAAACCCTACTTGCCAAGGTTTAGGGATTGCCATATAGCCTTGGAAATTTAACAATGAAAGCAATAAGGAGACGATAGACATGCTAAAATTTATTTAAAATTATCTGTGTATAGTTTTGACTGAAATTCCGCTTAACTCAAGAAAAATCCATTTGTGTGCTCATTTAATCTAGACGTTTAAGCTAGACCTTTAAGCTAGACGTTTAAGCTAGAAAATTAGGAAACGGGGTGTGGCCTTTTTGACAACATTTTTGGGCCGTACATATCCTAATGGCATTCGGTTAACGCGATTACATGCTATACTAGCCATTATTTCATAGATTGGAAAAAATGCTTATGCAAGATTTTTGGAGCCCTTTGCAAAAAATTATCGCAGAAGTTTGTGTTGAGTTCGATAAAACATGGCAAA
>DATDSS010000225.1:0-7804 GCA_035291245.1 Alphaproteobacteria bacterium
TCGCCTTTTGAGTGGTTTGGCCTCCAAAAAAGGCTGCGAAATCCGTTCCCTTGCAGTGACAAAGAGAGATAAACCCGAGATCGCTTAATTCTTTTTCACGCCTGTCAGTAATAATAGTTTCAGTTGGACACTTTAGCGCAACGTCACCTTCTTGACTGGTATACGTAAAAGCTGGGAGCCCCTCTACTAAGCCGCCGCCTTCAACGCCACGAATTGCTGACGTCCAGCTGTAAAGCGCAAAGGCATTCGTAATTCTTTGACCAAGCGCATACGCTGCATTTGTCCAACAAAATCTTGAAGTATCAGCTCCTGCCACTTCTTCTTCAAAGTTAATACCTTCTACTGGAACGGTGTTAGAGCCATAAGGAAGACGAATCAATACCCTAGGCAACACTAAAGAGACATATCTGGAATCTTCACTTTTTCTAAAGCTTGACCACTTGGTGAGCTCTAAGGATTCGAAAATTTTAGATAAATCACGGGGAGTTCCAAGGTCTTCAAACTTATCAAGGTCAAAAAGATTGGGGTGGGCCGCTGCAATAAACGGCGCATGGGCTGCTGCTGCTACTTGGGCGAGTTTTTCTAAAAGAGCAAAGTCTTGAGGATGGCGGGTGAAATAAAAGTCTCCCAACAAACAAGAATAGGGGTGACCGCCAAAGGTGCCGTATTCTTCTTCATAGATTTTTTTAAACAATTGACTTTGATCGAACTCCACAGCTTTTTCAAGGTCGTTTAAAAGCTCTTTTTTGGTCACGTTTAAAAGTCTGATTTTAAGACGCGTGGAGGTTTCTGTATTCATTACAAAGTAAAAAAGTCCTCTCCAAGATCCTTCTAAGGCCTGGAACGCTTCATGATGCATAATCAAATTGAGCTGCTTTGTCACGATCTCATCAAGCTCTCCAATACGACCTGATGTGAACGCTTCAACGTCTTTTAAGCCATCTGCTGCAAATTGTTCAACTTGAGATAAATATTCTTTAATTAACTCAAAAGAAAAAGCTTGCTGAGAGGCGGCTCTTGCCATTTTTCCTTGCTCAAAGAGTTCGGTAACAAGGGGATGATCACCTTCAAGGCTAAAGCCTTCCACTTCTGCTTTTAATTTTGATTGATAATCTTTATCGTTGCCTAGTTTTAAAAGCATCCCATCCAGCGCGTCGTTGCCATCGAGTTTAGCTTGTAAATCTTTTAATTTTGACCTGGAATCATAAAGAGCTTTTAAGGCCGGAATCTGAGACAAAACTTCAACAGGGCCAAAGTCATCAACTGCTTTAAAAAATAACTCGCAAGAAAGTTTTTCAGCGTCCCCTCCTAAGAGATTAGGCACAGCAAGCGCAAGCCTTGGCGCGATAGCTTCCATAATTTGCGTGAAGTTATCACGATCAATTTGCGTAAACTTGCGATCTTTCAATTTAGGTAAAGCTTCAACCGCCATACCTGATAAATCTGCTAATACTCCCATTACAAACGGAAGCTCTTTCATTTCAATTGCATCACCAATTTCAACATCATAGGTGATTTGTACGCGGGGTGGGCGCACTCTACTAAGTTTGTGTTGTATGCTTTCTGCCATGATACCCTCACTTTTGGGCTATAAAGTTTTTACTTTTATAGTTCTAGTTCACCAAAAAATGATTAATAAAAGATTAATAAAAGAGTTTTTCTCACATTTTTTTAGTTTTTTGTAAAAAAATTACCTAAGCATAGCCGTTGGTGGTTTTTTAATCACACTTTCTTCTTGCATTACAACAGCTGCGTCTTTAGCTTTGAAGTTAAGAAAATCTAAAATAAAAAACTCATGTCCACCCCTCCCCTTTTGATTATTAAGGATTTAAAAATCTCTTTTGGTGACAAGCCCTTACTTCAAGGCCTGGAACTGACGGTCTCTAAAGGCGATCGCTACTGCTTGGTGGGAAGAAATGGATCAGGCAAATCCACGTTAATAAAGATCTTATCAGGCGCCGTTGAGCCTGATCATATTGATTGTTATATTGAGCCCGGCCTTAAAATCCGCTATCTCCCCCAAGAAAGCTTTGTAAAAGAAGACCAAACCATTTTGGACTTTGTCTTGGAATCAGGGTGTGAGCCTTATGAAGCCCTTAGTTATTTAGATCAGCTAGATTTAGATCCTAAAAGACTGGGAAAAGGCTTATCGGGCGGAGAAAATAGAAAAAGCGCTTTGGCTCGTATGCTCTCAGGTGACGGCGATCTGTATCTTTTAGATGAGCCAACCAACCACTTGGATATGGCAACTATTGAATGGCTAGAAGGAGAACTAGCGCGTAAAACGTTTATCGTCATCAGCCATGACAGGAAGTTTCTCACCAACACGTCTAATAAGCTTTTATGGCTAGACAGAGGACTTCTTCACACCCATAAAAAAGGTGGTTACGCTCAGTTTGATACGTTTTATGAGGCTTTTTTACAAGAAGAAGAGCGTCAAATGGAAAAGCTTGACGTCAAACTTAAAGAAGAGCTTCATTGGCTTCATAGAGGAGTCACTGCCAGAAGAAAGCGAAACCAAGGCCGCCTTAGAGCCTTAAACCAATTAAGGGATATCAAAAGGGGTGTTCTTCAAAATCAAGCTCAAAAAGTTAAACTTGGTGGTGGCATTGAGTCTGATATCAGCTCAAAACTAGTTGCAAATGTTGTAGGAATTTCTAAATCTTATGAAGGCAAAGAAATTGTAAAACACTTTTCAACGCGCATCTTAAGAGGGGATCGTGTTGGACTATTAGGTGCAAATGGAGCTGGAAAAACAACTCTTTTAAGGCTTTTAATGGGGCTTGAAAAACCAGATGAAGGTAAAGTGAAACTTGGGGCTAAAATCGATCTGATATACTTTGACCAAATGAGAGATAGCCTAAAACCCAGTGAAACCTTATGGGAAAATTTATGTGAAACGGGGGGAGATCAAGTGCTTATAGGAGGGCATCACCGCCATGTAGTTGCCTACCTAAAAGACTTTATGTTTGAAGATAAACAAGCAAAATCGCTGGTTTCAACTCTTTCAGGGGGCGAAAAAAACAGGCTGGCCCTTGCTAAAGCCTTAACGCAATCTGGAAACGTTTTGGTGCTTGATGAACCGACTAACGATTTGGATATGGATACTCTTGACTTACTTCAAGATATCTTAAGCGACTATGAAGGGACTCTTTTAATCGTAAGCCATGACAGAGATTTCCTCGATCGCATGACAACTTCGATTATTGCTGTCGAAGGGCAGGGTTATGTACAAGAATACGTGGGAGGTTATGACGATTATCTTCGCCAACGCACCTATCCCTCTTGGTTTTTCAAAAAGCTAGCACCTGAAAAAAAGGTTGCTTCACCTAAACCTAACCAAAAACCTGCACAAAATTCCAAGCGTCTAAGTTATAACCAGCAACGCTTGTACGATACCCTTCCAGACATTATTGAAGGCTTGATCAAAGAACGTAACACTCTTGAGACACTCTTAAACGATAGCGAACTTTACACCAAAGATCCTAATAAATTTCAGCGCCTAAGTGAACAATTAGAAAAACTTAAAAAGGATATAGAAGAAAAAGAAAAAAACTGGCTTGAGCTGGAATTGTTTTTAAGTTCTACGTAATTTTTTATTAATTGAAAAAAAGAAAATACGTGTTGTATACTGTCGGATAATTAACATTTATATTAGACATAATGATGAATCGGTATTTTTTTCTTTTCTTGCTTTTTTCATGTAAACTATTTGCTTTTGATGCGGATATAGTAAATGCTGGAATTAATTCACATGTTTGCATTTCTAACATTATTTCGCTTGCCTATGGACCATCTGATTGGCAAAGCCTTCTAAAATTAAGACTTGTTTCAAAAAACTTTGACGAGCATTCAACACATTTTTTAAAGAGTCGTGAAATTGTTGTTAAAGATTGTGATGATTTTAAAAAATGCCTAAAATATGATTTCATAAAGTTTATTAACGCAAAAAATATAAATTTTTCAGAAGAAGAGTTGAATGAACTAATAGAATATGACTATGCACTTAATCATTTAAAGGGGTTTAGAATCTCTGAAGACAACAATAAAGTGGAAAGCCTGGAAAGCCTGGAAGTTCTTTTTAATTTTATAAAAATGTTGCAAGGAGAGGATATGCCTCTTACTTATCTGGAGATACAACTTTGCAGCGATGTAGAAGAAAAGGACTTTAATTACATAGACACAGTCTGTTGCTCTTTGGAAGCTTTCTCAAAAAACGCTCTTTTAGAAAACTTAGATGCTTATGCTGTAAGTAACATTGAAAAACCAACAACTTTAACACCCTACAAATACTACTATCAAAAATACTTTGGAGAAAATCCTAACCATATTGGATTATACAAAGAACATCTGGTTTTGACAGAAAGCGACGATTTTGACAACAGCTCTTTAGAATATTTTTTAGACGCCTTCCAAAATACCCCTCCTTGTTTATGGAGCAAAAAGGTAAAGACTCTCCACTATTTCGGGTTAAGTAAACAGTTTCTAAACAAAGCACTCTCTTTTAATTTTTTTTCACCGACAACGTTAAAAATAACAACAAGGAACGTAACAGGGTACCAAACTGAAAGCATCGAAATTTTTTCTTCCATAAAGGAGAATCCCTGTTTAAAACAAATAACACAACTAGATATTTATGCAGTTTCTACTTTCAACAAGAAAGATTTGATTAATTTGGAGTATCTAGCCAGTGATTTGATAAACTCTTTAGAAAACCTACAAGAAGTAAAAATCAGCTATAACAACAAAGACACCCATTACTGTAACGATAATGAAAATATTGAAACAAAAGAAGAGGCTGACGCGCTTGTCGAACCTAAGACATTTATCGTTAAAAAGGATGAGGACTCCTTGAAACATCCTCAAAGAAAGAAGCGTAAATACTAAACAATCTCATAAATATCTAAAAGGTTATGCTCTAACAAAACACCTGCTGCATGCCGCTTAATTTTACCACTGGTGGTTCTTGGAAGACATCCTCTTGGCACCAGCACAATTTTTTCAGGTTTGATATGAAATGTTCTGTAAATTAAAGAATCCAGTTCTAAAAGGGTATGAGAAACAGCTAAACGATGGGGAACCTCTTGAATAATGGATAAGTGAGCTTTCCCCTCTTTATGTAAACAAACGGCTGCGCACCTATAGCTCGCATCTGTATGCTTTGCAAACATTTTTTCTTGAACCACTGACTCAAGATCATCTGCCATAATATTTCGCCCATTAATTGTAAAGGCGTCCTTCAAACGACCTGTAATAAATAAATTATTATTTTGATCTAAAAAGCCTGTATCTCCAGTGCGCAAAAATCCGGTTTCGCCCGTTGCTTTTGTTTGATTAAAGACTTCTGTTTGATTTTTGGAAGGATTAACATACCCAAAAGCCGTACTTGGGCTTTTTACCCAAATCTCCCCGATATGATAACGGGGGCGCTCTTCAAAGGTGTCCCTATCAACAATACACAGCTCTATTTCTTTTGGCGCTTTTCCACAAGAAATTAGCTCCAGGTCCATATCATCTTCGATGCTACAAGCACCTGCCTCCCCCTTATCCAAAAGAGTTCTTGAAAATTTATGAACGTCATAGCCCTCCTCATCTGTCATCGTAACCAAAAGGGCTGCTTCAGCAAGACCATAAGCCGGCTTTAAGGCATTTTTTAACAACCCATGCGTGGAAAAGCTTTTTGAAAATCTTTCTAAAGTTTGAGGTTTTACAAATTCACTTCCATTAACAGCAACTCTTAAACACGAAAGGTCCAACTTCTGATCAGGATGTTTTTCTATACGATTGGTGCACAAATCATAAGCAAAATTCGGAGCAGCAGTTACCGTACATCTATTATTACTAATAGTTTCAAGCCACTTAAGGGGTCTTAGAGTAAACTCTTGAGGTGTTAAGATATGGGTATCCACCCCATACCGAGCAGACAACAAAAGCCCTCCAATTAATCCCATGTCATGATGAAAAGGGAGCCATGTACAAATTTTATCATCCTTTGTGAGGTTGATACTTTTTTGTATTAACTCTAGATTAGACAGTAATTGCGTCTTATCAAGCTTGATCCCTTTTGGTTTATGGGTGCTACCAGAAGAAAACTGCACAAGATTTAAAGAAGACGTCTCAAATTCTTCCAAACATACTCCTTTATGAAACGTGTGCAAATAATCAATAAGCTCATGCTTATCCAAGACTTTTGTATGAGGTTCTATTGTAATATCTTCTAAAACTTCCTTATTTTCTAAGATAACAAGACCAGGTTTTATGTCTTCTATAATGGATTTTAGTTTGGCCCTATCATATCGATGCCTTGGGACGGAACTTGGAACAAACGCACCATCTAACTTCAAACAAGCAAAGTAAACGCAAACTGTTACTTCATGGGTTGCAAGACTCACCACAATAGGAAGAGAATTGGAATTAAGTTGCTTAAAGTAACCAGCCAAGTACCTGGATTTTTCATCCAGTTTTTTAAACGATAAGAATTTTTTATCGCTAAAATGATATCCTTTTTCTTCATCTAAAGACCAATAGGACATACTTTGCATCATGTTTTATTTTTCATCTTTTTTTATATTAATAAATCTAGTGGAAAAGATTTAATAATTTCCTAATTTTTTGATTTCAAAGTGATAAAATTTGATATCAAAAGTATATTTTTTGGGTTATTTCTACAAAATTGATTGGCACCAAGAGCAACTCTATGATCCCGGCTAAGACTTACGAACTTTTTACTTAGGAAAATTTAGCACGAATCCTAATGACAGTGGGCACTTAGAAAGGTTATACTTTCTAGCAAAGAATTTAACAAAAGAACTCTTATGGACTTTATTCATCTTGCCAAGGAACGTGGCTATTTCCATCAATGCACCAACGAAGAAGGATTAAAACAAGCCTTTTCTTCTAAGCAAGTGGTTGGCTACATTGGCTTTGACGCCACGGCTGACAGTTTGCATGTAGGAAGCCTTGTTCAAATTATGATGCTAAGGCTTTTACAACGCTGCGGTCATAAACCGTTGGTGTTGATGGGCGGAGGTACTTCTCGTGTTGGCGATCCTTCGTTTAAAGATGAAGCAAGAAAGCTTTTAGCTCTTGAGACTATCGAAGCTAATATCCAAGGAATTAAAAAAGCTTTTCTACCCTTTATAGATTTTAACAACGCTGAGTTTGTTAATAATGAAGAATGGTTGTGCCACCTTAATTATATGGATTTTTTGCGTGATTATGGTCGTCACTTTACCATCAATCGCATGCTAAGTTTTGATAGTGTGAAACTTCGCTTAGAGCGAGAGCAACCTCTAAGTTTCTTAGAATTTAACTATATGATTCTTCAAGGTTATGACTTTTTAGAGCTTAATAAGCGCTATGGCTGCGTTCTTCAAATGGGTGGCTCTGATCAATGGGGTAATATCGTAAATGGTATTGAACTAACCAGAAAAGTCTTAAGTAAAGAGGTGTTTGGCTTAACGTCTCCTTTGATCACAACCTCAGGTGGTGCCAAGATGGGAAAGACAGCACAAGGCGCTGTTTGGCTTAATAAGGAACGCTTAAGTTCTTTTGATTATTGGCAGTTTTGGAGAAACACCGACGACGCAGATGTAGGCCCTTATTTAAGACTTTTTACAGAACTTCCTCTTGAAGAGATCAAAAAGCTTGAAGCCTTAAAAGATTCTGAGACTAACGAAGCCAAAAAAGTTCTTGCCAACGAAGCAACTACTCTTTTACACGGAAAAGAGGGGCTTTTAAGCATTCATGAGCGGATTTCTTCTCTTTTTGAAGGGAAAACCGGGGATTTAACAACTCTGGAACG
>DATDSS010000226.1:0-2396 GCA_035291245.1 Alphaproteobacteria bacterium
TTATAGATGCTTACAATGAACACTCTCTCATTAAGGCTAAGGCTGTGGCGCTTCAATCAGCTACCAATCAACTGCCAAGGATGGTTTTAGAAGTTCTCTTCATTGCTATATTTGTGGTAACTATTTGCGTACTTTGTTTAGAACATGAAACACCAGTTACTATGATGGGAACGTTAGGAGGGTATTTATACGTAGGCTTTCGCGTAATGCCTGGTCTTAACCGCATTTTAAACCAACTTAATACTGTTAAGTCATCCACTCCTTATATTGAAAGAGTCTATAAAGAATACACGACTTTAGAAGCAGTGGATGCGTATGTTTCAGTTAAAAATTTTTCTTTTAAAGACTCTTTAAAGATTCAAAATGTTTTTTATAGGTATCCAAATACAGCTAAAGATGTTTTAGAGGACATCTCTCTAGAAATTAAAAAGGGATCTTGCGTTGGTATTATCGGACAAACAGGCTCTGGAAAGTCTACTCTTGTGGACCTTGTTTTAGGACTCTTAAAACCAACAAAAGGTTCTATTTTAATAGATAATAAATACCCCGTTAACTGCCAAGAATGGCATAAACACATCGGGTATGTGCCTCAAAGCATTTATTTAATTGATGATACCATCGAGGCCAATATCGTTTTTGGGGATAATCATGTTGATGAAGTAAGATTGAATGAAGCCGTTAAGGCCTCTCAACTTGGAAGGTTTATAGAAAAATTACCAAGCGGTGTTAAAACCCTTGTTGGAGAACGTGGTGTTAGACTATCTGGTGGAGAACGCCAACGAATTGCCATAGCCAGAGCCCTTTACAGAAACCCAGACGTGTTGATTTTTGATGAAGCAACTTCTGCTCTTGATAACGAAACAGAAGCCCGTTTGATGGAAACCATCCATAAAGTTAGCCAAAACAGAACCGTCATCATGATAGCCCACAGACTAACGACACTGAGGGATTGCTCGTCTATTATTCATCTCGAAAATGGCGTCATGAAAGACGTGCTCACCTATGATCAGTTAATAAATAAGGAAAACGTAGATGCTTAAAATATCAGTTATTGGCTGTGGATACTGGGGAAAAAACCTTGTTCGCAACTTTGCAGAACTTGGTGCTCTTTATGCTGTTTGCGACGCCAATGAAGAGCTTTCTAAAAAAATGTCCCAAACTTACGGTGTGCCTTGTTTAACGTTAGAAGAAACACTTAAAAGTGACTGCGAGGGAGTTGTGATAGCAGCCCCTGCTTTTCAGCACTATGAGCTTGCAACAAAAGCTTTAAAAGCAGGTAAACACGTTTTTGTAGAAAAGCCACTATCTCTTAGACTAGACGAAGCACAAAAACTTTGCGACTTGTCAAAAGCTGTCAACAAAAAATTAATGGTTGGACATCTTCTTCAGTACCATCCGGCCTTTTTAGAACTGAAAAATCTTATTAAAAAAGGCAATCTTGGTAAGTTGCAGTACACCTATTCGAATAGATTGAATCTTGGGAAATTCAGAAATGAGGAGAATATTCTTTGGAGTTTTGCGCCCCATGATATTTCCATGATTTTGGGACTCGCAGGGGAACTTCCTGAGAGCGTCTATGCAACTGGATCTTGTCATTTAAATCCCCATATCCAAGATGTTACAACCACTCATATGACCTTTAAAAATGGGATGAGAGCTCATATTTTTGTATCTTGGCTGCATCCTTTTAAAGAGCAGAAGTTGGTGGTTGTTGGCGATCGAGGCATGGCTGTTTTTGATGATAGCTTACCCTGGGGTGAGAAACTTCAACTCTTCCCTAACCAAGTCAACTGGATCGATGGCATACCTCAGCCTCAAAAAGGAGACGGTATTCATGTACCGCTTGAAGTGAGCGAACCTTTAAAAATTGAATGTCAACATTTCTTAGATTGCATAACTCAAAACACTGTTCCTCATACTGACGGCGAAGAAGGTCTTAGGGTTTTACAAGTTTTAGATGCTTCTCAACAGTCACTTCATACGGGGGCGACTGTCAAGTTGTCTCAAGAGATTTTGCCCTACTTTGTGCATGAGACTGCTTTAGTAGATGATGGATGTGAAATTGGTCAAGGTTCTAAAATCTGGCATTTTTCGCATATTCTAAAAGGAACAAAAATCGGAACTGACTGCATTATTGGCCAAAACGTGATGATTGGACCTGACGTAGAAGTTGGCAATCGTTGTAAAATACAAAATAATGTTAGCCTTTATAAAGGTGTTGTTTTAGAAGATGGTGTTTTTTGCGGGCCTTCTTGCGTTTTTACAAATGTGCATACCCCAAGAGCAGAAATAGAAAGAAAAGAAGAATTTAGAAAAACTTACGTCGAAAAAGGGGTAAGCATTGGGGCCAATGCAACAATCGTTTGTGGAAACCGTTTAGGTTCATATTGCCTTAT
>DATDSS010000227.1:0-3490 GCA_035291245.1 Alphaproteobacteria bacterium
CAGGAGTTATTAAGTTCTAAGCAAGAGTCTTATGAATCCTTAAGTATTTTAGCAAGCTTTGCTCTTGAGGCGCAGCTGTATACAACTGTGAAGCAATATTTCACCAAATTGCAACACTATCCCCTTACCCAAGAAGCCTTAGATCTTATGAGCCGGTATAAAACATCTTCCGGTGATGAGGAGTTTGTCGTCCCCTCACCTTCTGGTACTTTATTAAACAAAGACGAACTTAAGTTTACTTGCCCTGCATGCTTAAATACAACGCAAGCTTTTTTCTTTCAATGCACAAGTTGCGCAAAAATTGGAACGCTCTGTTCTTAAAAGAGCGTTTTTTGTCTAGTAATTAAAGACCTTTACGCAACAAATGCTTCGTTTTCAACGTCTGCTTTTACGCGTTTCTTTTTTCTTAATACAGCTGGAGCTTTACAAGATTCTTCCTCTTTAGCTGTCTCACCAGCTGGTTGTCCTTGTAGAGTTGGCGCTGTAGTTACTACCAGGGAATTGTCTTGAAGAGGCTCTTCTTCTAAGAGGTCCTCATTTGATTCTAAACCGATTTCCAGTTCCTCTTGAGGAGGTGTCAATTCTTGTACTATACGAAAAAAGTGATCTGCGTGCTGGTAATGGCTTTCAGCTAAAACACGATCCCCTAAACTTAAAGCTTCCTTGGCAAGATTTAAATATTTCTCGTGGTTTTGCTGGGATTGACGAAGTCTAGCAGCATTATTATGATGATGTTGCTTGTTATTATTATTGTTGCGACCACGTGAAAAATGACGCGGACGTGAACGTTTATTCATTGACACGATCTTTCTTTGTAAATAAAAGGTAAACAAAAATTTTTAAAATAAGTGTAACTAACAACACTCTTCTTTAAATTTAACGCCTGTTTTTTAAAAATACAACAGGCAAAAACTAATAAAACGAGAAGATGACTTCCCGTTTTATTGGACTATCTTATTTTTTAAAAGATAGATTTTGATAACGCTTGGAGTACTTGCTAATTTGACCAGCTGTATCAAGCAGCTGCTTAGATCCACCAGTCCACGCTGGGTGAGCTTTTGAATCGATGTCAAGTGTTAGCATATCCCCTGGGTTGCCCCATGTGGAACGTGTCTCAAACGTGGAACCATCTGTCATCTTTACTGTAATGGTATGGTACGCTGGGTGAATATTTTTTTTCATAAATATACTTTCATTATAAAGAAATCCTTGATAGCTTTATACTACGACTTTGATAAAAAGTGCAAGAAAATTTTTGAGGTAGACACCATGGATTTTAGTACCCTAGCCACCCATATAGGTAAGCGTACCCTTGTTTTTTACCAGGAAGAAAAAAATTTACTCAAATTCATAGGCACAATGGTTTTAAGGTGGATCTTTGCACCGCATGGCCAAAAAAGATGTCCTAAAAATTCTTTTCTCACCTTCATCGAAGATGTTGGGGTGCAGGCCATCTCCATTGTGTCTTTGCTCTCTTTTTTAATTGGTATGGTGTTGTGCTATCAAAGCTTGCAAGAGCTTAGGCGCTATGGAGCAGAACTCTTTACGATCGATTTTTTAGCAATAGCACTTTTTAGAGAAATCTCAGTCCTTATCACAGCTATTATTGTTGCAGGAAGATCTGGAAGCGCCTTTACAGCTCAACTTGGGGCTATGTTTTTAAATCAAGAGGTTGATGCCTTACGCTCTTATGGATTAGATCCCTACCTAATGCTTGTAAGCCCTAGGATTTTAGCCCTTATCGTTGCCCTACCCTTGCTTGTTTTTATTTCAGTTCTTAGCGGGCTTTTTGGGGGGATGCTTTTATGCTTGGTAAGCCTTGAATTACCTCCTATTCAATTTTTAAATCACTTACAACACAACGTTGACATAAAGCATTTATTTATAGGGCTTTCTAAGGCGCCTTTATTTGCCTTTATCATTGGGATTATTTCCTGTTTTAAAGGCTTTCAAGTGCAAGGAAGCGCTCAAAGTATAGGGCAAAAAACAACAGAATCAGTGGTTGAATCTATTTTCTTTGTAATTGTATTTGACGCTTTTTTGTCGGTTCTTTTTTCTTCAGTGGGGCTGTAAAATATGAGCGATTTTTTATGCGAAGTAAAAGGCCTTAGAACTTCTTTTGGAAGTCATGTTGTCCATGAAAATCTTGATTTTTTTGTCAAGAAAAACACCATCACAGGGCTTGTAGGGGGATCTGGAAGTGGAAAGTCTGTCTTACTTAGAAAAATGATAGGGCTTGATCCCATCCAGCAAGGCAGCATTTTATACGATAACCTTCCCCCCAGTTCTCTTGCACCAGGAGCACTTGGGGTGTTATTCCAACACGGGGCCCTTTTTTCGTCTCTTTGCGTTTTAGATAACTTATTGCTACCTCAACGGGAAGTTTTAAAGACGCCTTACCAGCAAGCAGAGCAAAAGGCAAAGGAAAAAATATCTCTTGTGGGCTTAGAAGAAAATACCCTGTCAAAAATGCCCTCTGAGCTCTCAGGTGGCATGATTAAGCGCGTGGGGATTGCAAGGGCGCTTGTGCTCGACCCTAAGATTTTATTCTTAGATGAACCAACGGCAGGTCTTGACCCAATTGCTGCTCACGAATTTGATGATTTAATTTTGAATTTAAGTAAAACTTTAAATGTCACCGTTGTGATGATCACTCATGATCTTGATAGCCTATTTACAATTTGCCATGAGGTTGGCGTACTTGTGGATAAAAAACTTATGCAAGGTTCTTTAAGCGATATGTGTAATCACCCACATCCCTGGATTTATGACTATTTCCATAGCCCTCGTGCCAAAAGGTTTTTGTGAACTCGTTTAAGAAATTTGTAACCTTTATGAACTATCATATTAAGAAAGCCCCTTTGTAACTTTTTTATAACCCCTTGAACCTTTTTAAAAAAACCACTGTTGTTGTGATCATTTTGGCCCTTATGGGATTGGTTGGGCTTGCTATATGGTCGTTTTCTCTTCTTGATTGGCATTTAAGAGAAGAAACGAAACTGATTGGCGAGAGTCTAAAAACACTTTTGATTATCTTGTTTTCTTGGGTACTATTAAAAATCATTCAAGTTGCAGTTTGGCACCCCCTAGAGTCAAAGCTTTTTATAAAAATACCTAGAATTATAACGAGTCTCACCTATTTATGCCTATGGGTTGGTGTTGCTCTTTTGGTGACAGTTGTTATTTTTAAACAACCCCTTTCCAGCTGGGTAGCTTTTGGAAGTGTCGCAACCGCAGGCCTTGCTTTTGTGCTTCAAAACTTAATTCAAGACTTTGTTTCAGGGCTTATTTTAGATGTTGAGTCTACCTATGAAGAAGGAGATTGGATCCGCTTAAATAATGGCCAAGAAGGTGAAGTTGTTGAAATAACATGGCGTTTAACAACACTAAAAACCCTGGAAAATCAGCTTTTGTTTGTGCCAAATAGCACCCTAACAAAAGAAAATTATCTACTGTTAACACCCCATATGGATAAAACACATTGGCAAAT
>DATDSS010000228.1:0-7548 GCA_035291245.1 Alphaproteobacteria bacterium
AAGATACTGACTAGCATTTCGCGTGTGCGTCAAAAAATAAGGCCTAATCGTCATTATCGAAGACGATCTAGAAAACCTTACACTAAGTGGCAAAGTAGTAATGCATCCAAATTTGTTAGGACTTAACCGAATGCCATTGATATGGACGGGCCCCAAAAAGCGATGCCCTGAATAAAAGGGCGAAAAATGTTTGAGTCGTGAAAATTTCCCCTTAATGAAATCCCCTTCGAATAAAACCCGCATTCTCGCCCCCACGTAAAACCCTCAATAATCCCCCTCAAGCATGGCCCCCAAGAATCCCTCCTATTAAAGCACCAGAAAAATTCCTGTGGGGTAGTAGGGTGCATACAGTTTTTCTTAACCCTTTTTTAAAAGCTTCACAGGTATACTTAAACTCGTTAATCTAAGAAGCAACAGTTAAAATTTTAAGAGAAATTTTATGAATATTCATGAGCATCAAGCCAAAGCGCTGCTTAAAAAATTTGGTATTCCAGTCCTAGAGGGTCGCGTTGCCGTAACGGTGCAAGAAGCCTTAAACGCCATCAAAGAATTACAAAGCCCTTTATGGGTTGTAAAAGCTCAAGTCCATGCAGGCGGTCGTGGTAAAGCAGGAGGCGTTGTTCTATGCAAGAGTGAATCAGATGTTAAAGCTGCTGCTACAAAGCTTTTAAACAATATTTTAGTCACGCACCAGACAGGGCCCAAAGGTCAATTGGTACGTCGCCTTTACATCGAAACGGGCTGTAATATTGAAAAAGAGTACTATCTCTCCATTACACTTGATCGAAAAAAAGGGCAACTCTCCGTTGTAGCCTCAAGTGCAGGAGGCATGGACATAGAAGAAGTTGCTGCAACAACGCCTGAAAAAATCCTGACCTTTTCGATTGACCCAGCCGTTGGTTACCAAGCCTATATGGGAAGAAAATTAGCTTTTGGCTTAGGGCTTAGGGAGCACATCAAGCAAGTTTCAGATGTTTTAAAAAACTTGCTAAGCGCTTATGAACACTATGATGCAAGCCTCATTGAAATTAATCCGCTTGTTTTGACCAAAGAAAAAACACTTTTAGCCTTAGATGCAAAAATGTCTTTTGATGATAACGCCCTATACCGTCAAAAAGACTTAGAAGAATTACGAGACCTTCATGAAGAAGATCCATCAGAAACCCAAGCAAGAGGTCATGATCTGTCTTATGTTAAGCTTGATGGTACTATTGGCTGTATGGTAAATGGTGCAGGTCTTGCAATGGCTACTATGGATTGTATTAAGCTTTATGGGGCTGAGCCTGCAAACTTTTTGGATGTGGGAGGAGGGGCCTCTCAAGAAAAAGTCGAAGCAGCTTTTAAACTTATTTTAGCCGACCCTAATGTTAAGGCTATTTTAATCAATATTTTTGGTGGCATTATGCGCTGTGACGTGATTGCACAAGGTATTATTGCTGCGGCTCGTCAAGTTTGCTTATCTGTTCCGATGGTTGTTCGTCTTCAAGGAACAAAAAAAGAAGAGGGAAGTCAAATATTAGCTGAGTCAGGTTTAAAAATTCAAACAGCACAAGACTTAAATGAAGCTGCTCAAGCCGTGGTTGCTTGTGCAAAGGGGGCTTAAATGAGCATTTTAATCAACAAAGATACAAAGCTAATTTGTCAAGGTTTTACCGGTAAACACGGCACATTTCACAGTGAGCAAGCACTTGAGTATGGAACAAAACTAGTTGGAGGGGTGACCCCTGGTAAAGGTGGAGGCGTCCATTTAAATCTGCCCGTTTTTAATACCGTTCATGAAGCAGCTCACGTGACAAAAGCCGATGCAACGATGATTTATGTGCCAGCGCCTTTTGCAGCAGATGCCATATTAGAAGCAGCTGATGCGGGAATTGCTCTTATTATTTGCATCACAGAAGGTATCCCAATTTTGGATATGGTGCGCGTGAAAAAAGCTTTAATGGGTAGTAAATCGCTTTTGGTTGGCCCTAACTGTCCCGGGGTGATTACTCCTGGAGAATGCAAAATTGGGATTATGCCTGGCAGCATTCACTCAGCAGGAAGCATTGGAATTGTCTCACGCTCTGGAACGTTAACCTATGAAGCAGTTGACCAAACTACCAAGGAAGGCTTAGGTCAATCCACTTGCGTGGGAATTGGGGGAGACCCCGTCAAAGGCCTTAATTTTATAGACGTCTTAGAGCATTTTTGGCAAGATGATCAAACCAAAGGCATCATGATGATTGGTGAAATCGGCGGTTATGATGAACAAGAAGCTTGTGAGTACATAGCGCACCAACACAAAAAAGGCCGCTATAAACCAGTAGCCGGCTTTATTGCAGGAGTGACGGCACCTCCGGGTCGTCGTATGGGACATGCTGGAGCTATTGTAAGTGGTGCAGGTGGAAGTGCGGCAGAAAAAATTGATTTTATGAAACAATCAGGTATTCATGTAGCGGCTTCTCCTGGACTTTTAGGAAAAACAATGGTAAAAGCACTAAATAAAAAATGTTGCTGTTGTTAAAATATGATTAAAATCAGGATTTTTTCTTCTCTCATCCCTGCAAAAGCAGGGATCTCAAGGTCTCATAAAGATTCACAGCTAAACGGGAATGACACTGTGGGGCTTGGGAATGAGAGTACAAAAGCAGAGATCTCTATCCTAAAGCACCTATTTTTTGTGATGTTGTTCCTAGTAGAACCCTCTTTTTCTGAGGCCTCTTCTAATAAGACATCTGCTCCAACTGAAAAGCCAAGCCCTGAAAAGCAAGCTTTGGAAAAAGGTCTAACGAATCAGGAAAAAAAGGATATTGAAAGTATTTTAGCAGAAATTGCAAAAAAATCTCCTGCTGTTCAAAGTGATGCGCTTCGCGTTTGGAATAACTTTAAAAAGGGCAAAAGCGATCCTAATCATACCTATAGGCAGTGGGCAAGAACCCTTATCCTAGAGCTTAGAAATACAAAAAACTGGGTATTCGACAGTGAAAAGAAAGTAGGCGCTGTTTTTGTATACTTGTTTAATGAGAAAAAAATATCATCAGATGCAGTGTTTGTTTTAACGCATGATGTATGGGGTTTTTTACTTTATACGCATGGGGTTCCAGATGCGCCTTCAAAAGAAAATACTCCTAAAGAAGAAGATAAACAGCATTCAAGTTCATCTCCCCCTTTTCAGCCTAAAAAACAGGGTAGTGACGTTTAAAAACTTAAAGCTATTGGCTTTAATTGGCGCGTTTTCTTTTAATAGTTTTGAAGTTGATGCAACATTGGGAGTGAGGGGCGATTATTTTACACCTAATTTTCTTTTTTTACCCCACTAGTGGTGCCTTTAACCCTTGAATGGGCGCTTGAATACTTTAACCTTTTTTCAAAAAACAAGATTTCAGCATAAATTGCCCTTTATCTGTTTTACAATCAACGTCGTGGTCGCCATCTACGAGCCTAATGCTTTTTATTTTAGTGCCCATTTTAAGAGTGATAGAAGAGCCTTTGACCTTAAGGTCCTTAATAAGAACAGCTGCGTCACCGTCTTTTAAAGTATTTCCATTGGCATCTTTCACAACAAGGCTTGTTTGATTTTCAGTATCTGGTGTTACAATCCATTCATGTCCACAATCAGGGCAAACAAAATTATCTTGATATTGATAAGTATTTTCCATGCCACATTGGACACACGCAGGGCTATTCATCGTTGATTTTCTCTTTGATATGGTAAAAGTATTCTTTTTAAGTTCATAGCACAAGATTCATAACACCGCCAGTAAACATAAGAACGTAAGGCCCTGAGAACATAGGACAGGGATACTTCTTTATGAATTTTTCGGATTTATGAAAATTTTAGAGCAGTAGGGGCACTTAACTTCTTGTTGATTTTTTAAGCTCAAGTAGATCTTGGGATGACCCTGCTTAGAATCTCCTTCACAAGAAACAGTTTGCGTTTTAGAGTTTACTGTAGTTTTTTGAGTACTCATATTTTTAGACCTGGCTATTGCTTTACTATTAGAGTATAAAAAAAATAGATGTTTGCCAAGCGCCCGTAGCTCAGCTGGATAGAGCGTTGCCCTCCGGAGGCAAAGGTCAGAGGTTCGAATCCCCTCGGGCGCACCAGTGTAACTGTTATCTAAGGCAAAAATCCGATCAATTCCCAGTATTAAACAGATTTTCTAGATAAAAGAGCAGTTCTAGGTTATTACTAGTAAAGTAACTTCCAATGCAAAATAAGCAGGATTTTTTTGAACGCGCAATTATCTAAAAACAAAGCTATTATGTGGATGATTTTGTGGTCGGTGAGCCACGTATGCTCCATGTCTATTAACAAGCACCTCTCTCATAGCATACCCATCCCCCTTGTTTTATTTTTTAGAACACTTTTTGGGTTACTGTTTTTTTTACCTTTTTTTATAAAAGAAAAAGGGTATTTGCAGCTTAAAACTCAAAGGCCAAGCTTACAAGCTGTAAGGATTGCTTTGGTCATTGCTTCTATGTGTTGCACGTATTTTGCTTATCGTCATCTGCCGCTTGCGCAAGCAACCTCTTTAGGATTTACAGGTCCTTTGGTGACCACCTTATTTACAGCACTTTTTTTAAAAGAGCATATAAATGTGAAACGTTGGGGGCTTATCATCCTTGGGTATTGTGGCGTTTTAGTAATGATTAACCCGTTTCAAGAGTCTGCTCAGATTATTTTACCGTTTGCAGTGACTTCTATGCTTTTTGCAAATATTTTTGCAAGTGGTGCTATTATTTGTATGAAGCGGTTGAGTGCCCTAGACTCTAAGGTAACGTTAATGTCTTATATGACCTTAAGTTCATTTTTAGTAGCAGCCGTTCTAGTCCCCTTTGTTTGGAAGCCCATAGAGATTTCTGATATAGTGCTCCTTGCTGTTATTGGAGGGCTTGGAAGCTTGTCTCAATTTTCATATTTAAGTGCGATTACAAACGCGAGTCCTTCTTTTGTTTCTCCGTTTGAATATACAAGACTTGTGGTTGCTATTCCTATTGGTATATTTTTTTTCCAAGAAACGCCAACACTTTGGACCCTTTTAGGGGGGCTGATTATCATAGTTGCCTCTTGGATAATTTCAAGAGAAAAAGGCATTTAAAAAGTTAGCCGAAGCGCAGAGGATTAGCTCCCTTTTTTAAGAGCCTCCAAATCAGTGGTTTTTACTAAAATCATCTTAAAACGAGAGCTGTGTCCTTTTATGCACTCACAACTAGATATAGGTATTTTCAAAAGTTTAGATAAAAATAGGCACACTTCTTTGGTGGCTTTTCCATTTTCAGGAGGTGCGCAAACACTTATTTTTAAATAAGTATTGTCATCGTCACGGGTAATGGTCCCTAGTATTTTTGTAATCTTGGCGTTTGGGGTTACCCAAACTTTTAGTAAAAAACCATTAGATGTGCTTGTGTGCCAGCTCAACTTTTTAAGCTCCAGCTTAAAGTTAGTTTTGAAAGAGGGGTAGTCTAAAAAAAGCTTGTGGTCGGAACGGCGGGATTCGAACCCACGACCCCTATCCCCCCAGAATAGTGCGCTACCAGGCTGCGCTACGTTCCGATTATTCTTTATTTATACAAAGTCTTAAAGGGGGATGCAAGTTTTTTGACAACGCCACCATCCCCACCAGTTTACTTTATAAGATTTACTTTGTATGAATTCCAACGCCTTTGGTGGTGGAGTATTCAAAATGCAAAATTTCGTCAGGGCAAGTATATGCTCTAATAGCTTGGGCTGCTTGGGCTGCTTCTGCAAAGCCTGTTAGGATAAGCTTTTGCTTGTGGGCGTAAGTTGCAACATCACCGATCGCAAAGATTCCCTCACGGTTAGTTTTAGCTGTCAACGGGTCAACTGTGATGTGGTTGTGTTCAAGGCCTAGCCCCCATTCGCTGATTGGTCCTAAATTCATGCTTAATCCAAAAAATGGTAACAAGATATCTGCTTCGATTTCTTGCTTCGTGCCGTCAAGCGAGTCAATAATCACATGTGTTAAGAACCCATTTTCACCTTTTAAGCCTGAAAGCTGATAAGGAACAATTAGGTTGATTTCCCCCTCTTGTGAGAGCTTAGTAAGCCTTTCAAGAGACTCTGGGGCAGCTTTAAATTTTGGACGCCTGTGCACAATGCTCACACTCTTTGCTAGTTCACTCAACGAAATAGCCCAGTCAACAGCAGAGTCCCCTCCGCCTGCTATTAAAATAGATTTGTCTCTAAAGTCTTCACGAGATTTTACAAAATAAAAAATAGACGTTCCTTCATAGTCTTCAATATTTTCTAAAGGAGGTCTGTTTGGGCCAAAAGCCCCAGCTCCAGCCGCTATGATAATGGCTTTCGTTTTTATTTGGACGTCCTTTGATGTGCGAACAATCCAATATTTTTCATCATCTTGAAGGATATGAGTGACACGTTGATTTAAATGATAGGTGGGCTTAAAAGGGGCCGCTTGTTCGTATAATTTGTCTACAAGATCGCCTGCTAAAATCGCGGGATAAGCCGGTATGTCATAAATAGGTTTTTCAGGGTAAAGAGCACGGCACTGCCCCCCTACATGATCAAGGGCATCAATTACATGGCATGAGAGCTTTTGCATTCCGCACTCAAATATTGAAAACAACCCAGCAGGCCCTGCACCAATCACAACGACATCTGTTACATACATTTTTTATCCCTCTTTTATAAAACCTACCTAATAAAAAACTCCTTCTATGAAAAAAAGGAGTTTTAAAAATACATAATTGAAACCAGAAAAAAAACTTAAGAAGCTGATTGAGCTGCTTTTTTTGTAAGTCTTGAAACTTTTCTGGAAGCTGTGTTCTTATGCAGCGTACCTTTTGTGGCTCCACGCATAATTTCACGTTCAGCAGCAACGAGTGCTGTTTTTAAAGAAGGTTGATCAGCTTTTTGTGTTAAAAGAACTTCTACTTTTTTAATAAAAGTTTTAATTCTGCTCATGCGGCTTGCATTAATAAGCGTTCTGGTTTTTGCTTGACGAGCAGCTTTTTCTGCATTGATGTGATTTGCCATGTGCCTAAAGTAATTTTCTAAAAAGTTTTTATTAGTTTTACCATCTAAAAAGGGGGATTGTCAATGTTTTTTGTTTTTATGATTAGGCCCTGTTTTTATGTGGAAACGACCGTACTTTTGCTTAAATAGCCTTGGAAGGGGTGGCGACACCTGCTCTTGCACGTGCTAAAGGGGGGTATCTTTATACCTCTTTTTTTAACAGCTAATTATAGCTGTCCCTTTATAGTTTGATTATACACCACATCGTCTCTCATGTAGCAGTTTCGACAGAGGTCTAATAAAGATTTTTAAAACCCCCGCTTGTGGCGGGAGGTGCTTTTTAGGCGCTCAATCGTACTTGAGTTGCTGTTAGGTTTTTTTTTACATAAGCTGTAACAGCTGAGCAAAGATCAGGCATATGTTGTTCAAAAAAGTGTCCAGCGCCTGCTATTTCTTGGTACCGTAAAGAAATACCCTTTTGTAAGGTAAGTTTAGAAACCATTTTATTAACGCTTGAATAGGGGACGACCTCATCTCCTGTCCCTTGCAAAATAAGACCAGATACTGGG
>DATDSS010000229.1:0-6310 GCA_035291245.1 Alphaproteobacteria bacterium
TAAAGGAATAACCTTTCCCCTCTTGGATAGTTGGATCATCTTCCATGACTTGAATAACCAAGTGCAAAAAATCAAAAACCGGGTCTTTTTCCAATAAGGGGAATTGACTCTTTAACCATAAAAGGTCTGCTTTTGCTTGCGCTGTTTGCTCTATCATCAAATTTAAAACCAAAGACTTGCTTCTAGTCGAACTGTTTTTTTCAGAAGAATCTTTTTGAAGTGATTTTTTAAACAACTCCAAATCTTTTAAGGCCTCGTGGTACCAAACAAGCATAGAAGTCGGTAAATTAAGGTTTTGCCCTGCTAGATTCACCCAATTCCAACCAGAGGGATTTGAAAAAGTTAAAGCTTTGTCCTGTCTTTCAAAGGAGATGTTTTTTTCAAAAATCTTAAAGCCCAGGCCTTGGCCAGACTCATAAAACGTTATTTCTGGAAGCAAAAAACTTTTTTTAACCATAGGGGCGCTAGAGGTGATCCAATAAATATCGTTCTCCCCGTCAAAAGTAGTTTTATAAAATTTAGAAGGATTTTCTAAAAAAATAGTCCATGGAGAAAAAACACTGGGAGGCGCTTCAAGATTAAACTTTTGTTGAGGAATTAATGATGTATCGTGCAATAAATACCAACAGGTATCATCCATCTCAACTTTAAGCTTTATGGTTGAGTCAAATGTTACTAACGCGCTTTGGTCGTTTAGTTTTTCAAATGAAGTTATTCCTATGGGAACGGCATTAGAAGTAGGTAAGCTTAAAGAATAATCATCATCCCATCCTATCATCCAACCTTTTTCGATTTTTATAATGCTGATAGGGGGGCGTTTTTTTCCGCAAATCCTTATAAGCCCACTTGGAATATTGGCGTTAATAAAATCACATCGAAGCTTTTGGATCTTTTTTTTAATAGGTTTAACAGGGGCTTTGGTAACAAGACCGTTGCCTTCTTGGAGCTGTGGGGTGGCAGAAGATAATGATGCTAAGGCTGAGGCTCTGGACTTTACGTTAACAGGCGTTAAGGTTGAAACAGAGGCTATTTTTTTAGCCCCATACCCTTGCTGGAGCACTCCAAAAAAAATCATATAGGATAAAAACCGAACAACAAGCATAAAAACATTTCCTCCCTTTTTAGTCTAGGAGTGAATGCTTGTTGTTGTAAAGTTTTTAGTCTTTCATCAACTTAAGAATGAGCTTCTTTTTCTAGCTGTTCTTTTATTTCCAAAACAGTCCCCATGGGTAATTCTATGCTATAGCTTTTTGAAGGCCCGTCTTTTTTTGAAGGCTCGTCTCTTTTAAAAAAATAGTCTTTTATTCCCTTTGTCACCAAAGAAAAAGCACCCTCAGTTTTGGATGTTACCAAAGGTGGAAAGGTATCTTGAGTGGCTGAATTTTTCACCCAAATAAATGCTGGAACCCCTTGCAAATGAAAATGCTCCATTATTTCTTTGCGATTAGCTAAAATTGCTTCTTGCAATGCGTCATTAGCCCAGTATTTTTCTAAGTGAGCTGGAGTTAACTCTTTAAATTCTTGAAGCAAAAGATTTTTTACTCTCTCTAAGCTTTTTTGGCTCATGGTTTCAAAGAGATTTTTTTTCTGTTCTTCATCTTGCTCGACTGCATACTGTGCTAACTCCTGAGAAGTTGGCATCCATTCATCTTGTTTTTCATACAAAAACAACGATACTTTTAAGTAATTTTCTTTCCCCATACACCACTTTATCATTTCAACTTTTACAGAGAGCTTATTAGTAGGAAGCCCTATCACTTGAATAGAAAAAGGGGCTTGATCAAGCCTTTTAAAAAAAGTACCTAAAATTTCTTCTAAGTCTTGTTTATAGTAATGTGCACAATGAGAACAAGTCGCACACGTAATAATCAACAACTTATTCGGTGAGTTTTTTGCGTGAACTTTATAGATTGGTTCAAGCTTATAACCTTCTTTGAGTGCAGCATACGTTGAAGACGACCAAGATTTTTGAGTAAAGCTTGTAAAAGCCAACGTTAAAAATAAAAATTTAAGCAGCTGCATCTTGATTTGCCAAAGAAGAAATTGTTCGCGCCACCAACCTGATTTCAGAGCGCAGATCGTGTGTCATTTTAGTGCGCATATCCATAGTTTCTTGAAGAAGTTGTTTGGTGCTAAGGTCTATAGATCTTAAAAACTGTCTACTGCTTTCATCCAAACCAGAAGTTGAGAGTTGCTGAGAAATATATTTCAAAGCTTGTTGAAGCTCGTAAGTGTTTTGCGAAAATTTCTTTAAAGCACCTTGGGATTCCTTGACGTCGTCTGCTAAAAATGACAGTTTTTCATTAAGCGTATGGATACTTTTTGTCAGGTGCGATCTACCTTCTTCTGAGGCTAGAAGAGATTGCTGTAAGTAAATCATGTTTTCACATAGCTGTTCCATAATTCCTTGAAGATACGCTGGACCGCTTGAGTTTTTTTCTAACGTTGCGTCTTTTACATAAGATTTTAAGGTTAACTGTAATTCGTCTAAAAACACTTGATAAGTTTTAGCAAGGCCAATATCAAGTAAACTCAAAAGAAGGGTTCCTAAAAGGCCAAATAAGGAGCTGCTAAAGGCTGTTCCCATGCCACTCAGAGGGGCAATGAGCGCAATTTTAAAGGCTTCAAAGCCAGAGCTCATGTCCTGGGATGCCAGGGACTTAATGGCTGTTGCAATGCTAGAAACCGTTTGAGAAAGCCCCCAAAAAGTTCCAAGAAGCCCCAAAAACATCAAAACACCACCTGTAAACCTCACAAAAGCACGATGACTTACAACTTTTTTTTCGACCTGTTTTTGTATGGACTCTACTTTAGAGGAGCTTAAGCCCTGACGAAGACCGTCTTTTATGTCCCCCTCGTGAAGATATAAAAAGAAACTTGGAACATCCTTAGAATAGCCATTAGAACGCTTTGAAAGCTTATCAAGCCAACGAAAATCCTTAAAAACGTGAAAAGCTTGCCAGCAATACGCCATAATCCCTAAAGAAAACACCCCTAAAATAAGACTGTTCATAAAAAGGTTGTGTTGAATGAATTCAACAACCAGCGGGCCTTTTAAATAAAGAGCTACAGGAAGAAGTATTAATACAAAGGCTAAACTAATAAAAAAGGACCGAAATCTCATTTGTTTTTAAACCCTTTAATGTTCCTGCAATATATGTGTTTTAAGTGTAAGGGATGTGAATTCTAAAAACAATCCTTAGCACACAGCAAGCCAGCTGCCTCCATATAAAAAATTTAAAGAAGCTCCTGTCTTTTAGGACGTGGATCTCCCTCACTTTTGGAGGTGTTTTTGTGTTGGTTCAATTTAGTAAAGCAAACTGTGAAGCTACGCTGTGGGGCTAAGTTTTTTGATTATCGATCAAAAACCCTAAAGCCAAGGGGGCGCTTGCCCCATAGAGCGTTCACTCTCCAAAGGCATTTTTTACGCCAGCTCTGTTACACGGGCCTTTCGCTCTTGTCTTTTGCTCTTGCCTTCAAAGTGAGAGGGTAAGAGAGAATCGCTGAGGCTTTCATAGAAAGACGTATCAGACGGTTTCTTTAACCAAATATCTTAAAATTGCTTCTAGGCGAAGTCTTCCTTGCAGAGTTGTCTTTAAAATGTTGTTTTCTAAGACTAAGTCTTTAGATTCAATAAGCCGATTCAACTTTTTTTCATCAATCACGTCAAAAAAAACCCCGTGAAAGGCAAGGCCGTCTAAAACGCGTAAGCCCATTAAGAGGCGCTCTTTTAATTGGTCTTTTTGATCCAAAAATATAGCCTCTTGGGCACCATTTTTATGGTTTAAAACTTCCTGCGCCCATTTTTCAGGAAGCTTATAGTGCGTTGTTGCGATTTTTTTATCTTCTATGGTTAGTCTCCCATGCGCTCCTGGTCCTATGCCTATATAGTCGTTATAAGACCAATAGCCTTTATTATGAACACTTTCAAACCCTGGTTTGGCAAAATTAGAAACTTCATAAGCTCTATATCCTTTTTCTTCAAGCCTGTTAACTGTTGTTAAGTACAATTCCAAAGAAGTGTCTTCATCTGGTAAGTCTAATTCACCATTTTGGGCTTTTTTAAAAAAAACAGTGCCTGGCTCTAGGGTTAGTTGATACAAAGATAAATGCTTCACCTCGTATGAAAGAGCTGTTTTTAGTTCTTTTTCCCAATCACTTAAGGTCTGAGAAGGCCTTCTGGCATAGATCAAATCAAAAGAAACGTTATCAAAGATACTTAAAGCCTCTTTTAAAGCAGTGCGTGCTTGGGTGGCGTTATGGCGCCTTCCTAAATACCGTAAATCGTCGTCGTTGAAAGATTGCACCCCTAAAGAAAGCCTGTTAATCCCCAACTTTTTAAAGTCTTTGAACTTTTCAACTTCAAAAGAGGATGGGTTTGCCTCGAGGGTTATTTCACAACCTTTTTCTATATCAAAGAGTGCATAAACAGTTGTTAAAATCGACTCCACTGTTTTTGGGCTCATTAAAGAAGGCGTTCCCCCACCAAAAAAGATGCTTATCAGTTTTTTACGTCCTAAAAGCTCTTGATGGCGCTTTAACTCTTGGATATAGGCTTGTTCAAAAGACGCTTCATCAATACGGTCTCTTACATGGCTATTAAAGTCACAATAAGGACACTTAGATTCACAAAAAGGCCAATGCAAATAAAGGGATAAACTCATTTAACTTAAAGCTTTGCTTAAAAAATCATTTCCTTTTAAAACGCCTTCTTCATTAATACCGTGAGCTAAATAAGGGCAGCTAAGGTCTTGAACAGGACACCCTTTTTGAGTTAACAAAGATTTTGAAAGCAAAAAAGCTTGATAAGATACAACGCCATCTTGCATGCCGTGGACTAATAAGATGGGCGTAGAGGTCGATAAAGCTTGTATTGCTTCTTGGTGTTCATAAAAAGCCCCACTATAACCAATAACTCCAGCTAGTGCTTTAAAATGGTAAAGCATTTCAAGAGCCATCATCGCTCCTTGAGAAAAACCAACCAATACAAGGTCTGTGGGTGCTAGTTGCCTTTTTGTAAGCTCATTTGATAACCAAGAAGCCAGCATGGGGCCTGCTCTATCCAGACCTCTTCGAACATTAAAGGGCGAAAAGTCATAAAGGCTGAACCATTGATAGCCGTCAAAAGGGTTAACTTCGCTTGCTTCAAGTGCATGAGGACTTAAAAAATCGCAAAATGGCAAAGACGCTTGCCAACTCTTGGCTAAATCCATCAAGTCAAATCCATTAGACCCGTAGCCATGTAATAAAACCACCAGTTTTTTGCATGGCTGAGTTGATAAGATTGTATCTGCAAGTTGTATCATGGCCTTCAAAATCCCTCTTGATTTTAAAATATTTCCCAGTATGGCATGCAACGGTTAAAACTCAAAAGCTAAAATAATAGTATCTAGAAATTGCTTCCATACAAGACTTATAGGCTTTCGTTTTATGACTGATTTTACTAAACTCGCTCATGAAATGATTCAAACTATACAAGATCGTTTAAACCACCGCCCAAGAAAAGTGTTAAATTTTAAAACTCCTTATGAGATCTTTATCATGGGACTTAAAACTGATGACTGTGTTGCACTTCACTGTTGAATGGGCGTAACACCTTTTCTTAAATAGTAAGGACTGCCTGGTGGTAAGAAACACTGGTCTACTTTTTGCATTATTATAAGGATTCCTGTAGGGTGTAAGAAAATCCCGTAACTCACTTAAATAGTCATGTTTGCAACTCTTACTCAACGTCTTTCAACAGTTTTCGATAAGCTTCGCCGTAAAAGCATTCTAACCGAAAGTGACATCTTAGAAAGCATGCGAGAGATCCGCATTGCCCTTTTAGAGGCAGACGTTGCGCTTCCTGTTGTAAAAGAGTTGGTAGAAGCCATTAAACAAAAAGCCCTTGGCCAAGAGATTATCAAATCGCAAAGTATATCTGTATCCGCTGAACAGATGATTATCAAACTTGTTCATGATGAGTTGATTCAAATGCTTCATGAGGAAAGATCAGCCCTTAATCTTGCAGGCGTTAGCCCTATTGTTTATTTAATGGCAGGCCTTCAAGGTTCTGGTAAAACAACCTCTAGCGCAAAACTTGCTAAACATTTAAAAGAAAGCTATAAGAAAAAAGTTCTATTGGTTTCCACAGATATCTATAGACCAGCAGCCCAAGATCAACTTGAAACATTGGCTAAATCCTTAAGCATTGATAGTCTTGAGATCATCAAAGATCAACCCCCATTAGACATCACGAAACGAGCCTTAGAACACGCTAAACGCTTTGGTTATGACGTGGTTATTTTAGATACTGCAGGACGTCTTCACA
>DATDSS010000230.1:0-2381 GCA_035291245.1 Alphaproteobacteria bacterium
GCTATATCCAAGTCAAAGACTGAGATACGCCGGGCTGAAAGTACCTTCAGCCTCATGAGGGCTTGAGCGGAGTGCTGGGAAACTAGCACGCTCCGTTCTTAGAGGAGTGGGCCACAGTAATGTGGTCTGCTTACTCGACTATTTTGTCTCATACCAATGACTAGATTTTCCAAAACGAAGGCCAGTGCTATCAAAAATAAGGGTTATCTTTTCTCCTTGAGCCATGCGCTTGGCAAGCTTGTCACAAAACTGCTTGATTTTTAAACGAATAGCAGCAAATAGATCACTTAAATGACCAAAGCTAGGAACAGGAATTTCAAGTTTTTTTAACCGCCAAAGATCTTCAAAATATCCAATAATTTGACGCATTCCCCAGCCAAAAAGCCGATAAAACATATAAATAAGTTCAATGTAGGGAGTCTTATAAGTAGGCTGTCTACCAGATATGCCAGGATTATAGGGTGACTCGTTGATAAATTGGGCCTTTAGGTCACCGTATGGCAGATAAAGACTTAAACATCCCCGTTTTTTGAGACTTTTATTATACTCTGTCCAGTTTGTAACCTTGTAAGATTTTCGCTTTTTAGGCTTACCTGAGGACTGGATGATTTTGGCTTTGTAGGGCATTTGAGCAAAATTTCATTTTGAAGGTGAACCAAATTTACTACAAATTTCACAAAATCTCATACCCTACCGAACAAAGCCGCTGTTTACAAGAGTTTTTACCCTTTACTTTTTACCCCCTTGCGGCTTTTTCAGCTCTTTCTTCTTCTTTGCCTTGTGCATCTTTATAAAACGCGCAGCCTTTGACTTTGTGTTTTTTAAAAAGAGCCACAAACTCAGGGGAAACGAAGATATGAGATTTTAGAGTTTTTTCCCGCACGATGTGATGACCATTTAAGCAGGAGGCATCTTGAAGGATCATGCGTCTTGTACCCATTATCATTATCGGTTCTGATTTAGATATATGAAACTCACACTTTTCATGATCAAAGACATCTTCCAAATGAGTAATGTTAATCAGGTAAAAATCTTTGCATTCAAATTCGCCTGTTTTTTTGGGTTTATCAGCTACGATAGTTGCCGGAAAAGCTTGGAAATCATTTGGACAAAAGGCTTTTAAAAGGTCAACTAAGTCTTTTCTTAAAAGAAAGGTGGACGCTGCGTCAGTTTCAAGATAACCATATTTTAACAGACGATCAGGACTGATTTCAGAATGAAAAATCAAATCATAATCTTTTGGATCTGTGGAGGTTTTTGACGCCCCATTCTTCATATCTGGGCACGGAAGATGTACGCCTTTCATAAAAATATATTTATCTGTTTTCCTATTAATCGACTGATAATTCATAATATGTTTATCAGGATAGGAGTCTGGGATACTAAGATCGTATGGTTTGTTATAAGTCATCTTTTTACTCCGTCTTTGCCCAAGGCCTGTAATTTTTATTGAGAATCCTGTCACCTGATTTAAGAAAACTTTTTTCTTCTTGAATAATTTCCACCAACTTTTGCTTATACTGATTTTGACTCCAATTTTGATTTTCTGATTTTTCTAAAACTTCATTCATCTTTCTTCTCAAATTCTTATTAACACTTGCATTGTGACGTCCGTCATGAATGCTGCGTTTTGTGGTTGACGATAAAGCCCCTTTTTTAGTGGGAAGCAGCATTTTGTTTCTCAAGTCGTTAGGGCTCATCCCAGCTTTCTTCCACAAATCATGCATCTTAGTAGCATCTGTCTTATCACTAATAATATGATGTTCTTGGAAATTTTTCGAGTCTACTTTTGATTTATAGGAATTTTTTCCATACTTCTTTAAGTGCTCTTTTCCTTGTTTTACCCCTTTTTTAGATAAAATTTTACCGGCCTTGCCAAGACCCTTCACAAGCTTAGCCCCCATTTGAAGGCCTTTTGCGCCTATGATTGTGGCTCCAATACCAACAGCTCCTGTTTTTAAAACCTCCCCAAAATCTCCCGTTTCTTGATACGTATCGTACATCTCCCAAATGGTAAGGGCAGCTCCTGCAACTTGAAGTAAACAGTTGTTTTCTAACGCATTGCGGGCAGTAAATTCTGTCATGCTGGGGGCTAAATCCAATAATGTTGCCACACACGTGGAAAGGAGCACGCTCATATCGGTTTTTTTGCGCATGAATTCGTTTAAGAACTCCAAGCGCTCTTCTTTTGTTTTGCAGTTTGAGTGGGCTTCATCGATTGCTGTTTGGATGTCATTTTCCATGAGCTTCATGACGCCTTCAGACAACGCTCCTCCTAGGGCTCCTGAGGCTGCGCCTTCTAAAATGTCGCCTTTATGAAAAGCTGATGAGGCTGCGCCAAGGCCTGCTCCTAACAAACCATGAGCAAAGATATGGAAGGA
>DATDSS010000231.1:0-2758 GCA_035291245.1 Alphaproteobacteria bacterium
TAGTAACCCAGAAAAGAAAAAACACACTAAAGTTTTACGAAAATTATCCATTACTATTTATCTTTTTTAAATAAAATTTGAATGATAGGGTAAAATAAAAGTAAATAAAAAGCAATCGCCTTTCTTGCAGCTCAGGGTAAAAACTTTGTCCAAAACAGAGGTTTTAAAATCAATCAAGTCCCGTTACTGTGCTGTTTTCTTAATTTTACATTTAGGAAATATTAAATAATTTTTGTTTTATTTAGGATTTGTTAAACATATTTAGAGTATGCTAGAAGTAAGGAAATAACTTAAAATTAGACTAAATTCTATGGACTACAAGGATTTCGACTTTCGCAAACTTGATTATAACGGGATTTTAGAAAAGCTAAAGGAAAATAGAAAGCTTGTTTTATTGACCAGTGTGGGTGTTTTAGCTGGAAGTATTCTTCTTACATTTTCAAGCAAACTCTTAAAACCAAGTTTTAGAAGTCTTTGTATGTACGTTCTGACAGAAGATGAAGAAGAACAAGAAAGAGATCGCACCAAATCAGTTGAAGCCCATGAAGTAAAGCTTGGAACCATCAGTAGACGCCTTAACACTGTTGGAAAATTACGCGCCAATGAATTGGTTACGTTAAAAAGCGAAGCAAACGCACGCGTTAAAGAAATCCACTTTAAAGAAGGCACAGAAGTCAAAAAAGATGACCTGCTCATCCAATTTGAAGATTCAGATGCTCAAGCAGAACTTCGTCAAGCAGAAGCAGAGTTTGCTCAAAAAGAAGCTGATTTTGGTAGAAGCAGCAAATTAAGAGCCCAAAGCTTTGAAAGCTCTAAAAAATTTGATGAGGCACAGGCTGGATTTAAAATGGCCCAAGCTCGCGTTGAAACAGCAAAAGCACGCTTAGAAAAAATGGTCATTAAAGCCCCCTTTGATGGAAATATTGGCTTACTTGACATCAGCGCAGGAGCCTTTGTGCAAGCTGGCTATGAATTGGTAACCCTTGTGGATGTAACTCCAATCAAAGTTGATTTTAAGATACCTGAAAAAAATCTTCATGATGTAGGGGTTGGGCAAAGCGCTGAAATTAAGCTTGATGGCTTCCCTGGACAGATTATGAGAGCCTTTGTAGAGGCAATCGACTCTAAAGTGGATCCTTTAAGCCATAGTATTTCTATAAGAGCAACGCTTTCTAATGAGGATCATCAACTAAAACCGGGACTTTTTGCAAATGTTAGTCTTATTATTGGTGAAAAAACTGATAGTATTTTAATTCCTGAATCGGCTGTTGAACGTATGGGCGATGTGGAGTATGTCTGGATGATTTCCAAAGGAAAAGCCGCTAGACGGCGCGTTTTAACAGGAACTCGTGAAAATGCTATGATTGAAATTGACGCAGGCCTAAGGCCAGGTGAATTGGTGATCACGTCTGGACAGGTTTTAAGAGATGGTGATCCTGTTAAAATATTAAATCAAGAAGAAAACCAAACTGTTCCAGTGACTCCAGAGCAACCTGTAGAGTCTCAAGCAGGTGCTGCTCCAAAAGAGGCTTCAAAATCACCAGAACCTACTCCCTCAACTGAGCAAAAACCTGAAGCAGAAAAGGATGCTCAAACTCCTGTAGGAGAAGTTAAATGAATTTATCTGAAATTTGTATTAAAAGACCAGTACTTGCTTGGGTGTTAACGCTTGTGGTCGTTCTTTTAGGCGTGGTAGGGTTTTCAAGACTTCCTTTACAACAGTATCCAAAGTTTGAAAAACCACACATCAGTGTGGAAACTATTTTACCTGGAGCTGGCCCTGAAATCGTAGAAGCCCAAGTAACGCGCGTTATCGAAGAAGGCTTATCTGGTATCGAAGGAATCGAAACCATTACCTCTGTTAGCAGTGTTGAAAACTCCGATGTAAGTTTAGAGCTAACAGGGGAACGTGACACAGATGCCATTTTAAATGACATTAGGGACAGGCTTAATAAAATTAAAGATCAATTGGATGACGCAGCCCAAGAGCCACAAATAAAACGCTCAAAAGCCAGTGAAAAACCAATTATGAGTTTAGCCCTTACTAGTGAAACTATGAGCCCAAGTGAGCTTGGTGACTATGCTATTAAAGACCTTCAAAAAGAAATTGAAACGGTTACAGGGGTTTCAAAAGTAGACGTTTTAGGGGCAGGGGAGTATATACTTCACATTTATTTAGACCCTGTAAAGCTTGCTGCTTTTAATTTAACTGTTTCAGAAGTTTTACAAAGTTTAAAACGACAAAGTATTGAAAAACCTGCTGGAAAAATTATCAGTAAAGACCGTGAATATTTGGTAACAACAGTTGCTTCTATTGATACTCCAGAAGAATATAATCAAACAGTGGTCGCAACGCGGGAAAACGCCCTTGTGTACTTAAAAGACATTGGGTACGCAGAAATTGACGCAGATGACAAAAAAACAAGAGCGCGTTTTAATGGTAAAATGGGTGTTACTCTTTATGTTACAAAGCAAACCCAAGCAAACCCTGTGGATGTTTCAAAAGGCGTTAAAAAAACTCTTGAAGATATGAAAAAACGTCTTCCAAAAGATATTTCCATTTTCATAGCTTCTGACAATACTGACTATATCAAAGAAGCCATTGGCAAAGTTTATGATGGTATTTTTGAAGCAACTATTTTGGTGATCTTGGTGGTTTTTGGGTTCTTAAGGTCTTTAAGAGCCTCTGTTATCCCCTTAATTGCAATTCCAGTATCATTAATTGGTAGCTTTTTTGTGATGTATCTTTTGGGATTTT
>DATDSS010000232.1:0-4842 GCA_035291245.1 Alphaproteobacteria bacterium
AATAAAAAACCAGTAACAATCGTGCACTGCTTGACAGCTTAAAAAGCATTCGCAAGTTTTTTTGAGAGTTTTAAAATTTTAGGCCGAAGGTTATAGTTTTTTTAACCTTTTGTATGTTAGGATATAAAGTATGGAACATACTCTTAGTCTTACGCATATTACCCTGGTCGTTATGGCAGCACTTGCTGGAGGGCTTGGGTTTGCACGGTTTAAGCAACCTCCCATTTTGGGCTACATCTTAGCAGGTATTTTGCTAGGACCATCTGGTGTTGCGTTGATTAAAAATCGCGAAGAAGTTAGTTTGCTAGCGGAATTTGGCGTTCTTATGCTGTTGTTTGTAATCGGCATGGAACTTAGCCTTAGAAGCTTTAAAAGAGTCTGGCTTGTTTCGACTTTAACCGTCGTATTACAAATTACATTAAGCTTGTGTGTAACCTTTTTATTATCAGGGCTTTTTGGTTGGAGCACTGGCCTTACTGTATTGTTGGGGTTTGTAATTGCCCTTTCTTCCACAGCCGTTGTTGTAAAAATGCTTGAAACTGTTGGAGAGTTTAGAACAGAGACAGGTCAGGCAACCATCGGTATTTTAATTGCACAAGACTTAGCAATCGTTCCCATGATCTTGATTTTAAGAAATTTTGACTCTTCTTGGCTTGATCCCTCTCTTTTATTAAAGCTTTTTGGTTCTATGGGCTTTATTGTGGCACTTATCTTATACTTAAGCAGAAAGGAACGGGTCAAACTTCCTTTCATCCATATCATTGCTGGTGAAAAAGACCTAACCCCTCTTGCGTGTTTAGGGATTTGTTTTGGAGCAGCCGCAATATCAGGTTTAATTGGCTTATCAGCAGCCTATGGTGCATTTTTAGCTGGATTTTTCTTAGGTAACACCCAAGAACGCGTCTTAATGCTTGAGACAACTAAACCGATTCAAAGCATTTTGATGATGGCGTTTTTCTTGTCTATTGGCCTTCTTTTAGATGTTAACTTCCTGATTGATAATGTTTTAGTTGTTTTAATTTTACTTGTTTTTATAACAGTTGGAAAAACAGCTTTAAATATTGGCATTTTACACCTTTTAAGACGCCCTTGGTCGCAAGCCTTTTTATCAGGGGTTGTTTTAGCTCAACTTGGAGAGTTTGCCTTTGTGCTTGCAACTGTTGGCTATGAAGCCGGTCTTATTAATAATTTTGGTGAAAGCTTAATTATATCCTTAACAGTTCTTTCATTGACCTTTAGCCCTGTTTGGTTAACCACTGCCAAAAGGCTAAAAGCTATCGCGGATGCCAATAGACTAGGGCTTCGTCCCATTTTAAGCACCGTATGTGGTTCTGAAATAAAAACCGTTGTCTGTGTTATAAAGTCTTTGTTTAGAAACATTAAAACGCCACGTATAGCCTTTGTCAAACAACTAGAAAAACCTTCTGACACAGCTAGCAACTTGCCAACGGTTCAAATAGAAGAGCCACCTCTAAACAACCAGGGCGAGGGAAAGCCTCAATGACAAGACCAGATTTTTCTTTTGAAAAGTCTAATTCAGGCCTTTGTGTTGGACTTGATGAAGCTGGTTGTGGGCCGTGGGCTGGACCAGTTATGGCAGGCGCTGTTTGTTTTTTATCCTATGAAATTGAAAGCGAACCATGGGTATTGGACATTCACGATTCTAAAAAGCTTTCTGTAAAAAAAAGAGAGAGGTTGTTTAGTATTTTAATCTCACACCCCTTAGTTGTTTATGGAGTAGGGATTGCAGATGTGAAAGAAATCGATTCCCTTAACATTGCACGTGCGAGCTGTCTTGCTATGGAACGAGCCTTTCAAGCCTTATCACAAGAAAAACTAGCCTATACGGCTCTATCCTATGCCCTAGTAGATGGCACAAGAAAGCCAAACCTAAGTGTTGGTTATCAATCTCTGATAAAGGGTGATTCTAGGTCTTTAAGTATTGCAGCAGCTTCCATTATTGCAAAAGTAACAAGAGACACCCATATGCAAGAGCTTGCAAAAAGCTATCCTGAATATGGCTGGGAAAAAAATGCAGCTTATGGCACTAAAGCTCATATAGAAGCCATTGAAAAACACGGAATCACTCCTCATCACCGCGTGTCTTATAAGCCAATTGCAAAATATGCCCAAAGTGCCGCTTGAAGTTTAGACTTATAAGGGTTGAGGCTTTCTGCAAAATTAGGTTTGACAAAAATTTTTATAGAATCCACTATTTTAGTATAAACAAACAAACAAACATCTTAGAATGATTTTTATGAAGTTTTTACTGGCTATTGCTTCAATTTTTATAGTTACAAATACGTTTGCCTCAGAAGAGGACTTTCATAGCATGGGGGCGTATGCAAAAAATCCTGAGTTTTTAACAATTTTGGTAAAAAACATTAATTATGACCAATCCCTAGAAAAAGAGGATGTTAAACAAAAAGCTATAAAATATTCAAGTGAGAGTAGCTACAAGATAGAAATCTCACAAGAAATTTCAAAACAGATAATAGAGGAACAAATTTCCTCCCACTTTTACGACTACGCAAAGTATCTAAGAAAAAGCGTTAATGCTCCTAATAACACAAAATATCCAATGGATTGGACTATATCAATTTTGTTAGGAATGTATGACTATAAGCAGTATATGACACAAACCCTTGGGGAAAAGGGTTCAGACACGCTTTCTACTTTGCTAGATAACCTAAGCAAACCTCTTTTAGTCGCTTTGATCGAAGCAGGAACAAAATTGAGTCCCAATGAGATTAAAAAGTGTCCTATGCTTTAGAAACATTTGACTTTCAACGGCATTTTTTACTATTAAGGGATGCCTTTAATGATGCTATGAACGAACATCCAGATTTTAAAAAGATTCCACTTAACTCTTGGAAGCCCTACTGGGACTTGCAGTTTGAAAAAAATCTTGAAACTTTTGGGTTAATTGCTATTTATAACAACAAGATTAAAGGCTTTGCCGTAGGGCAATTTATAAAGAGTCACGTTTTTGAGCTTTATTGGTTAGGGGTAATCCAAACATGTCAAAAAAAAGGCATAGGTACAGAACTCTTAAAATCCTTAAAAACTGAGTTAAAAGAAATAAACTGTAAGGAAATCACATTGGATGTCGACCTTGAAAATGAAGGTGCTCTGGACTTTTTCCATTACATCGGTTTTTTTTAAATCTAATAATAAAAACTAGCTCTTGCTTTTTTAAATAAAATAGCTTATAACTTAATCATTCGGGAAGTAGCGCAGCCTGGTAGCGCGCCTGCTTTGGGAGCAGGATGTCGGGGGTTCGAATCCTCTCTTCCCGACCATTTTTATGGTTATCTTTCTTGCAAATTCGTTGTAAGTTATACTTAGATTGAGTGTAAACGCTAGGTTTGTTTTGTCTATCTTTAAAAAAATCACCTTAAGCTTTACGATTTTTATTACGGTGTTTGCTTGTTATTGTTTATTCAGTTTTTATAAGCCTGGGCCATTAAAAAAAACAAGGGAACTTACTATCCCCAAAGGAACAACAGCTTTTGAGACAGCCTCTCTTTTAGAGCAAGAGGGGGTGATCGAACATGCTTGGGTCTTTGCTTTTTCTAGCCTTCTTACAGGAAACTTTTCTAAGTTAAAAGCCGGGGAGTACTCTTTTTCTCCCCAAGTTAGGCTAAAAGATTGTCTAAAAAAAATAGTAAATGGAAAAATTTTAAGGCGGTTTATTACTATTCCAGAAGGGTGGAGTGTTGAAGAGGCTGTTAACCGCCTAAATCAATCGTCTGCATTAACTGATACCGTAACTATTTTTCCTCCTGAAGGAAGCCTTCTTCCTGATACGTATGACTATAAAAAAGGGGAATCTCGCATAGATGTCCTTTTAAGGATGCAACAAGCCATGACAGAGTTTTTAATTGCTGTTGAACGAAGCCCTAAAAACCTGCCTTATCCCTTGACACTTCATGAAATCGTGGTGCTTGCCTCTGTTATTGAAAAAGAAACCTCTAAAGCCAGCGAAAGAGCACATATCGCTTCTGTCTTTTTTAATAGGCTTCTTCTTGGGATGCCGCTGCAGTCTGATCCAACAGTAATTTATGCTTTTAAAGCAGCAGGCACACCCTTAAAACGTTCCTTGTTACGTGTGGATTTAAAATTTGACTCTCCCTATAATACCTACACTCAAAGAGGGCTTCCCCCATCAGCTATTGCTTGTCCTTCCAAAGAAGCTATTTTAGCCGTTTTGTCTCCTTTTGATACCAAAGACCTTTATTTTGTAGCCGATGGCACAGGAGGTCATACTTTCTCAAGCACCTTAGAAGAGCACACAAAAGCTGTAAAAACATGGTATAAACTAAAAGCTAAAAAATAGCTTATGAATACAGGCTGTGCCGTTATAAAATTTCAAGAAATTAGCGATTTTTTGAAATGTTGGAGATATATTTTTGTAATATAGCAACAGTAGATCCAAGGATTTTCCGATGATTGGACAATGGTTTAACAATTTAAAAATTTCTAAAAAGCTATTATTAATTGGGGTTTTTGCGAGTATCGTATTACTAGCAAGTATCGTTGTGACATCATTTCAACTTTATAATACCATGATAGATGAAAGAAAAAGCAAAGTTACCAATCTTGTCCAAACGGCGGCTTCTAGTGTTCAAAAATATTATGAAGAAGGAAAAAAAGGTCTTTTGACTCAAGCGCAAGCTCAAGCTAAGGAAGCCTTAAAAAAGATGATCTATAACAAGGAAGACTTCTTTTGGATTATAGATTATGACTGTGTCATGCTTATGCATCCTCTTAAACTAGAATTGATTGGTCAGCACTTAAAAGAGGATACAGACTCAAGAGGGATTAAAAAGTTTGCTATGA